>JASICF010000622.1 GCA_030044775.1 Candidatus Sulfotelmatobacter sp.
GGCAGCATTTCACTTTTGGCGGGAAATCGAGCCCCAGGCGACAGATTGTTCGGCCCACCGCCTGTTGTTCGCACGTCAAATTGCTTGGAGCAACGGCTTAGCCCTGCGGCTGCTGCGCAGGCAACAATTGCAGCCAGCATTGCGCAAAAGCATCGTTTTTGCTGGGACAATGACCGCTCTCCTTGCGCTATACCGAAAGTTTAATTGATTCGGAAAGGGTTGGAAAAATCGACAGGTATTCGCTGTCCGCTCGTCAGGTGCGGAGCCTACGGGTTCACCACAACCTTCCCGAACATCTGGCTCTTTTCCAAATATTCGTGCGCGGCACGAATTTCGCTCAAAGGAAACTCGCGATCGAAAACCGGCTTCAACGCTCCCGAAAATACATGTTTAAGAACTTCGTGCAATTCGCCCATGGTTCCCATGTAGGAGCCGAGCAGGGTTAGCTGCCGGGCAAAGAGGTGCAGCAAATCAATACCGACGCTTGGCCCCGTCGTCGCGCCGCAAGTGACCAGCGTACCGCCGCTCTTGAGAGATTTCATGCTCTCATCCCACGTGGCGGCGCCCACGTGCTCGATCACGATATCGACGCCTTCTTTATTTGTGATCTTGCGCACTTCGTCGGAGATTTTTTGCTGGTAGTGGTTGATGCCGTAGTCCGCGCCGAGCGCGCGAGCTTTCTCCAGTTTCGATTCATCGCCCGCCGTGGTAATCACGCGGCAGCGAAAAAATTTGGCGATCTGGATTGCGGCCGTGCCCACGCCTGAGCTTCCGCCGAGCACCAGTATAGTTTGCCCGGGACGAATTTGTGCTCGCCCCACCAGCATGTGCCACGCTGTGACAAACACCAAAGGCACGCACGCCGCCTGATTGAAATCGAGAGAATCGGGAATCGGAATCACGTTGGCAGGCGTGGCTGCGATCAGCTGGCAATTTCCGCCATCGACTGCGTTGCCGAGCACGGTGAACTCCCGGCATTGATTTTGCAGGCCCGCGGCACATTTCTCACAATGTCCGCAATAATGCATCGGAGACAGAATCACGCGCTGGGCGGGCTTGTACCCGTTAACATACTCGCCCACTTCGACGATTTCACCGGCAACGTCGCTGCCGAGAATATGCGGCAGTTTCACCCCCGGCAATCCCTTGCGCACCCAGAGATCCAGATGATTGAGGGCGCAGGCCCGCACCCGCACCAACACCTGATCTTTGCGCGGCTGCGGATCGGGCACGTCTTCGTAGGTTAAGACTTCTGGCCCACCAAACCTGTGAATGCGAACGGCTTTCATTGCAACGGTCTCTTAATCACGTAAGAAGGCTAGCACATTCAAATTATCGACCGACCGAACTGACCCATATAATCGGACAACCTTATGCGGCGTTGACTCCCTCCTGTTAACCGATTGATAATCGACTCAGATCGAATTGCCGATGGATATCTACGAACAAATCGTGCAGCTTCGCCGCGAAGGCCGCCGCGGAGCAATAGCCACGATCGTCAGCGTGCGCGGATCGATTCCTTCGTTTCGCACGGCGAAAATGCTGGTGCGGGATGACGGCTCGATCGTCGGCACGATCGGCGGCGGTTGCGTGGAAGCCGACGTTTGGCAGGCGGCGCGCGAAGTCATGGAATCGGAAAAGCCGCGCACTCTCAGCTTCGATCTGAATCAGGATCCGAAATACGACACCGGCTTAGTGTGCGGCGGCACGCTCGAAATTTTTATCGAGCCGATCCTGCCTCCGGCTTTGCTTTATCTTTTTGGCGCCGGTCACGTGGCACAAAACGTCTGCAAAGTCGCGGCAGTCGCCGGTTTCGAGCCCATTGTGGTGGATGACCGCACTTCCTACGCGACTCAGGAACGCTTTCCGGCGGCCCGCGAGATTCACGCCCTCGATTTCGACGAGGCCATGCGGAAACTCGAGCCGAACGAAACTTCCTATGTCGTCATCGTTACGCGCGGCCATCGCGACGACATGCGAATCCTGCGCTGGGCCGTGCAAAGCCGTGCTCGATACATCGGCATGATCGGCTCCAAACGCAAGGTAATCGGAATATTCAAGACTTTGCAGGAAGAGGGCATGCCGGCGGAATTGTTCGACCGGGTTCACGCGCCGATCGGCCTCGACATTGGAGCGGTTACGCCTGAGGAAATCGCTGTCGCAATTGCGGCCGAGTTGATTGCGGTTCGCCGCCACGCCGAGTCCAACCTGCCTCACATGAGTTGGTTTGGGCGCTCGCAGGGTGCGAAGACGGACGGTGCCTCCAGCGCAACGACCGACACGCAGGAACGAAGTTCGCATTGTTGAAGGCGATCGCCGACCTGCCGGCGCATCCGCCAAAAGGCTTGCTTGCTGCAATTCTTCCTTATTCGTTTATTCCTGATATCTTCACACCATGGTCCGTGCTTCCAGTTTTGCGGGAGTGATCCTGGCTGCGGGAGAGTCTTCGCGCATGGGGCGCGAAAAAGCACTGCTGGCCTGGCCTCCGCCGCGAGCGGGCCAAGCGTCTTCGACGGAGACGTTGCTTTCGGCAGGGATTCGCTTGCTGAACTCCTTCTGCGATTTCGTCGTGGTTGTGGTGGGGACGAATGAAAACGCCCTTGCGCGCGCCATTTATGTGGAGGGTGGTTCGCTGGTGCGCAACCCCGATCCCGCCCGCGGGCAATTCAGTTCACTGCAGGTGGGTCTTCAGGATGTACTCGATCGCGGACGCGATGCCGCGATGATCACCTTGGTCGATCGCCCGCCGGTGACCGGCGCGACGCTGAAAACCTTGCAGGGCGCCTTCTCCGTCGCTCCGCACGAGATCTGGGCCGTGGTGCCCGAGTTCGAAGGGAAGCACGGCCATCCCTATCTCGTGGCCAAGGAAATGATAGAAGAATTTCTGCGTGCCCCGGCCACATCGACGGCGCGCGAAGTCGAACATGCGAATGAGGAGCACATCGAATATGTTCCGGTCGATGACCCGATGATCGCGCTGAATATCAACACGCCTGAGGATTACGCGGCCCTGCTGACGCGTCCCAATTGATCCTCGAGTTTGCTCTCCGCTTTGCCCGGGCATCGTTCCCGCCATTGCGCCACCGCGTGGCGGCACGTTATGGTCAATAGATGAGTGCTCTCGAAACAGAGGCATTTCTTCCCGCGACCAACGAGTTCCTCGACTCGGTTCTGCGTCTGAAGCCGCGGGTTGCCGCGTTCGATTGTGACGGCACGCTCTGGTCGGGCGATCTCGGCGAGTGTTTTTTTGATTGGGAGTTCAGGGAGCCCTACGTTTTCCGGGATGGGCCCGCCCGCGAAAGTCTGGGCCGGAAATGGCGAGATCGTTACGCCGCCTACAAGCGCGGCGAAGTCGATGAGATTACGATGTGCGGCGAGATGGTCACCCTGCATGAGGGGATTTCGGAGGGGCAGATGATGGAGGCGGCGATTCGCTTCTTCGACGAAGTTTTCACGAATCAGATTTTCCCGGAGATGCGCGAACTGGTGCGTCGATTGCAGAATGATGGCTGCGAGGTCTGGGCAGTCTCTTCCTCGAACGAATGGGTGATCCGCGCGTCAATGCGGCACTTCGGCATTCCGCCAAACCGCATTCTGGCGGCCAAGGTGAAAGTGGAAAAAGAAATTGCTACCGATCGCCTGATTCGCGTGCCTTCCGGCGATGGCAAGCCGCAGGCACTGCGCGAGGTCGTCAACCAACCAGTTGAAGTTGCTTTCGGCAATTCGCGATGGGATGCGGCGATGCTGGCGATGGCCAAGCATGCCTTTGCGGTCAATCCCAATCCGGATCTTGAGGCATTGGCTCGCAGCCGAGGCTGGCGAGTCTATTTCCCGCAGGGAACCGGTTCGAAGGATTGAATTTCCGGCAGCCTCACGCCTTACAATCATCTTGGAATGTATTCGCCGCAACTCCTCGATCATTTTCAGAATCCACGAAACGTTGGCGATCTGGCCGATCCGGACGCGGCCGTTCAACTCGAAAATCCCGCTTGTGGAGATGTTCTGCGGCTGACTCTAAAGATCAGCGAAAACCGGGTCTCCAATGCCGCGTTCAAAGCCAAGGGATGTGTCCCCTCGATTGCCTGCGGCTCGGCATTGACCGAGCTCATCTGCGGCAAAACTCTGGAACAGGCGCGCGCGATTACTCGTGACGATGTGATTGCCGGGGTTGGGGCGCTGCCCCAGGCTTCAATTCATGCCGCGCAGTTGGCCATCGACGCGCTGCGCGGGGCATTAAGTCAGCTCAAGCATTAAGCCATGCCTTCCTCTCACTATCCGCGGCGAATCGCATGCTTGCAGCCGAGCGCGACCGTAATTCTGGCGTCGATCGGTGAGCTTGATCGCGTTGTCGCGTGCACAAAGTATTGCGCCGATGTCGTGCCGGAGGTCAAGTCGCGGCCGAGAACAATTCTTCACGATTCCTGGACTTCGACCGCTGCCGAAATCGTCGCCGTGCAACCCGATCTTGTGATCGCTTCGGTTCCCTACCAGGAAAAATCGGTTATCGAAATTCTGCGAGCGGGGGTCACGATTCTTGGCCTGGCTCCAAGAACACTTGCCGACATTTATGCAGATATCGCTCTTATTTCTGGCGCAGTCGGCGCCAGCGAACGCGGTGAACGAGCGATCGCTTCCATGCAGGAGGGTATCGAAACAGTTCGGAAAAAACTTGCCATCAGCAGCGCCGGCTTAGCTCGCCCCAGAGTTTTCTGCGAAGAATGGGGCAAGCCGCTGATCGCATCGCAACCCTGGGTCGCGGAACTGGTCGAGGCGGCTGGCGGAGAATTTCTGGGCTCGCCGGGAAAGCAAATTTCCGCCGACGAAGTAGCGCAGATGAATCCGGATGTCGTGGTTGCTGCCTGGTGCGGTGCAGGCGATCGCGTTCCTTTGGAAAAAATCGTGCGAGACCGCAACTGGCAGGGAACTCGTGCGGCTCAACGCAAGCGCATTTACTGCATTCGAGATGAATGCCTTAACACGCCCGCGCCCACGCTCTTATTGGGTTTGGACGCGCTTGCCTCGGCGATCCACCCCGAGCTATTTGCTTGCACGAAAGGAATCCGTCAAATTACTCTCGTTCCGTCTATGGAGTCGGTGAATCTCAAGGGGTGAGTTAAGATTCTCTTATGCCCGTGATCAGCCGAATTGAAGAAGTGCGAAGCGAAGTTGCCGAACTAGCTCAGGCCACGCCAACGGCGCGTGAGTTGATGCAAGGCGTATGCCAGCTCCTGCACGAGCGCATGCTCAAATACAACTGGGTTGGTTTTTATATGCTCGAACCAGGGGTAAAGCCACCCATGCTCGGCCTGGGTGCGTTCAAAGGCGCAATGACGCCGCACACGCGGATTCCGCTGAACCAGGGTATCTGCGGCGCCGCAGCTTCCAGCGGAAAAACCATCGTGGTCGATGACGTCAGCAAAGATCCCCGCTATCTGGCCTGCTCGCTCGAAACCAAATCCGAAATCGTCGTACCGGTGTTTGTGAAAGGCGAAGTGGCTGGCGAACTCGATATCGACAGCCATTTTCCGGCCGCCTTCGGCACCGAAGATGAGAAGCTCGTCCAATACTGCGCTGAGGTCGTGGGAAAGAAGCTAGAGAAAAGTCATTGAGCAGGTACCAATCCGCCCCGCTAAAGTTCGACGCGCAAGCCAGATTCACTTATCCTCTAATTAATCTTCTGGCAGACCCTCCAGGGGCTTAGCCTTCTTTGAATATGAAACGCGTGGTTGCAGCGGTGATCGAAAAACAAGGGAAGCTGCTGGTCTGCCAGCGGACGCGTCATCAGACGATGCCGCTGAAATGGGAGTTCCCCGGCGGAAAGATTGAAGACGGCGAACAACCGCGAGACGCACTGCGCCGCGAACTGGAAGAGGAACTGGGCATTCAAGCCAAGGTGGGCGACGAGATCGCTCGCGTGCAGCATACCTACCCGAACGGTGCGGCGGTTGAGCTGCGGTTCTATGTTGTTCGCGAATATAACGGGGAAATGGAGAATCGCATCTTTCGCGATTTGCAGTGGTCCGCTCCGAAAGACCTCACTTCTTACGATTTTCTAGAGGCAGATGCTTCATTGGTGAAGGATCTGGCTGCGGGAAAACTGATCTGAACGTGTGATCGAGTTTTTCTCTCGAAATAATTATCCGGAAGCACGGGCTGCCGCGCGCGCATCATCCCGTTCTCAGCGTCCAGAACCATGCGACGGTCAACCCGATCATGATCACGGTGGTCACCCAGGCGACGGCGTTGAACAGATGGCTATTCACGTAGTCGCCCATGATTTGCTTCTTGTTGATGATCAGCAACATGAAAATCAGGACGAACGGCAGCACGATGCCGTTTACAACTTGTGATAGTACCGCAATCTGGATCAGGGGCAGACCAGGAATAAGCAGCACAGCCGCGCCCGCAACAATCAGCAGCGTGTAGAGCCAGTAAAAAAATGGCGCCTCGCTGAACTTCTGATCGACTCCAGATTCAAACCCCAGTCCTTCGCAAACCGTGTAGGCGGTGGAAAGCGGAAGAATGGAAGCGGCAAACAGTGACGCGTTGAACAGTCCCACCGCAAAAAGAATGTACGCGTATTGACCAGCCAGTGGTTTTAGCGCCTGTGCCGCATCGGCCGCATACTTAATGTCGCGGAATCCGTGGACATACAAAGTGGCGGCGCAGGCCACAATGATGAACCAGGCGACCACGTCGGTGAAGATGCATCCGGTAATCACATCCCAGCGCGAGGCTTTCAATCCCCGGCGGGTAACGCCTTTTTCCACGACCGAGGCTTGCAGGTAAAACTGCATCCAGGGAGCAATCGTCGTGCCGACGACGCCGATCACCATGTACAAGTAGGCCTGGTCACGGAACTCTTTAATGCCGGGCGTTGTTACGGTTTTGATCAGAGCATCTTTCCAGAAGGGGTGGGCGAGCGTCCCCGCGAAGATGTAGGTGATGTAGAAAAACGAAGCCGCGAGAAAAACTTTTTCCACACTCTTGTACTGGCCTTTTACTACGATCAGCCAGACAATTACCGCGCAGATCGGCACGGTGGCGTAGCGGGAGAGCCCAAACAATTCGAGGCTGGTAGCGATGCCGATAAATTCAGTGACTACGTTTCCGAAGTTGGTGATCAGGATCCCGACCATCATCAGAAAGGTAATGCGCAGGCCATATTCCTCGCGGATAAGGTCGCTCAAGCCTTTGCCGGTGACCGCGCCCATGCGCGCGCACATTTCCTGCACCACGATGAGCGCGAGCGTGACCGGAATCATGGTCCATAACAGAAGATGCCCGTACTGCGCTCCAGCTTGCGAATAAGTCAAGATGCCGCCGGCATCGTTGTCGACGTTCGCGGTAATAATTCCCGGACCAACGACTGCCAAAAACACCAGGGTCCGGCCTTTCCATCGTTTCCAGAGCTTCATGAGAACATTTCGCCAACATAAGGATTACAACGCAGCCGCCGTCGAACGCCCCGCTCGGCGCGCATTTCGCCTCGGCGCCGAATCAGAATACATGGGGCAGGCCGGAGCGGGGTAGATGAAAGTGAAAAGTTAGAAGAAAAAATCGCAAAACGGCCACGGCTCGGCCTGGGTATTCAACCTGCAGGCGACTGTTTCAGCATCCGCGCGGTTTAAGATAATCTCAGGCAATATTCCGGATGACCAAGAACGCCGCGCGCACGCTTTATTTGCTGATCGCTGTGATCGTCGTCCTGCTCGATCGCTGGACCAAGTACGTGGTGGCTCGGCGGATCGGGCTGTATCAGCACATCCAGGTTATCCCCGGATTTTTTCGCCTCACCCACACCGAAAACACCGGAGCAGCCTTCAGCCTGTTTGCCGATTCCATCGCTCCATGGAAAACCGGCATGCTGATTGCTTTTTCTGTCATCGCGCTTGTCGTCGTGTCGGTGCTGCTCTGGAAGAACAACCACGCGCATGTTCTGACCGGCGTTGCCCTGTCACTAATTATGGGCGGAGCGATCGGCAATCTCTGGGATCGAGTCACCAGCGGCCGCGTGGTCGACTTTCTGCTTTTCTACGTCAAGCGATATCAGTGGCCGGTTTTCAATCTCGCGGATAGCGCCAT
Organism: Candidatus Sulfotelmatobacter sp.; assembly: GCA_030044775.1. Lineage (GTDB taxonomy): Bacteria > Acidobacteriota > Terriglobia > Terriglobales > Acidobacteriaceae > Sulfotelmatobacter. The sequence continues at coordinate 8,086 of JASICF010000622.1, forward strand.
CGTGGTGGGAGCGGCCTTGCTGGTGCTGGAGATTGTGTTTGCCAGGCCGCGGCCGGCAGATGGTGCCTGAGCGTTCGGGCAGTATTTTGCCTTCATGGTCATCGTGAGGGCCGAGTTTGTTGCGGCCGGAAGGGTCTATGCATTTACTGCAGGTGCCACGGGCGACTAGGATGCATAGATCCTTCGTTGAGAGTCGCCGGCGTCGCGGGCGACTCCGCTGCCTCAGGATGACAACGCCGCTGGCTGCTGAAGTTGGCTGGTGTTGCGGAGCCTGACACCGTCCGCCGTTGATTCCCGATTTGGTCCGTTTCGCAGCAAGATTTCGTGATGACTCTTGTTGACACGGCGAGGTCGAGCCCCAATACTGAAACAGACAGAGCGCTTACACCATGGCATAACGACGGCTCCGGCTACCCGGGGCCGTTTTGGCTTGCGCAATGTGGCGGGGTCCTCGCTAAGTTTGACAAACGCCCTTGGCCCAGAGGACGGTCAGGACTCTCTACGGCGTCCCGTACAACTGCTTATACACGCTGGCATTCCGCAAAATCGCCTGCACGTACTCGCGAGTCTCGGTAAAGGGAATCGATTCCACGAATTCCTGCGGGTCGCGGTACTTGCCTTCGTTTAGCCATTCTTGCACGCGGTCCGAGCCGGCGTTGTAGGCCGCGAGTGCGTACTCGAATCCGCCAAACTTATCCACCATGCCGCGGAAATAATGCGTACCGAGTTGCAGGTTGATTGCCGGCGTGTATAACTGGCTGGCGCTATAGCGTTTCAGCTTTACCTGCCGGGCAACGACTCTGCCGGTTTTGGGCAGCAACTGCATCAGGCCGACGGCATTGGCGTGCGAAACTGCATTCGGATTGAACTCCGATTCCTGTCGGATCAACGACGCAACCAGGTAAGGATCGAGCCCATTCGCCGCCGCATAACGTTTCAAGTCATTCCAGTAAGCCTTGGGAAACAGCGCTTCCCAATAATCGCGCGGCATGTCGGGGAGATCGAGGGCAAAATAGTTAGGTGCCGAGCGCTTCATTACTTCGATCGCCCGGTCGTAGTGGCCGGTTTCAACGTA
>JASICF010000623.1 GCA_030044775.1 Candidatus Sulfotelmatobacter sp.
CAATGCATCGCAAGTGGCGTTGATCTGGCCGCTATACCCGTAGCTAGATGTCAGTTTGAGGTTGGCTGTTCCTGAGCCGGCAGGGGAGACAGAAAGAGTTTGAGTTCCCGAAATTGTGTAATCGCCCACATCGAACGGCACTTCGTAGGTGTTTGTGATCGATCCAGTTGTGCCTTGCACTGCGATCTGATAAGCCCCGGCCGAAGCGTTTGCTGCATTCACCGTGAGCGTAGCCGTTGCCGGGAATGAACTCACCGTCGAAGGCACTACGCTGCAACTGTCGCTTCCGAAAATCCCCGCGCAGCTCAGCGTCACCGTATTGCTGAAACCATCCTGCGATGCGATGCCGATTGGACCGCTGGTTCCTGTGCTTCCTGCCTTCACCTCCGGAAAAGGACTCGGCTCGCTCAGAATGAAATTCGGATTGAGAACCACATTCAGGGTGAAGGACTGAGTTGATGGAGCCGGTCCCGCGCTGGTTGTGGCTTGCAGCGTTACGGTATACGGGCCAACCGGAGTTGCGGGAGGAACGGTCACGGTTGCAGTCATATTTACCGGCGACGAGGCTGTCGGATTGACGGTTGCGCTCGGCGTGAACCCGCAGCTTGCTCCCGTGATGGGAGGGGTGAAACCACAGCTCACGGTGGCGCTTTGAGTGAACGTGCCTTGCACCGCGACCTGGAAACTCACAGCAGGCGAAACCGTCCCGCGAGGTTCGGTCACGCTGGTCGGCGAGGGAGCCGTCAATTCCAGGTCGATCACGTGCACGGTGACCGCGGCCGTATGAGTTGTGCCGTTAGGGTCGGAGCCGACGCCTTGCACGTTGAAATCGTAATCGGCGACCGCGCTGGTGCCGGCAGTAACCAGAAATGCCGCTCCCTGAGGAGTGGGAGTAAGGCTGGCAAAGTTTGGCGTGCAGGGAACCGGAGGACTCGTCGCTCCGGCAATGCAACTCAAGGCGACCGAGTTGTTGTATCCGTTCAAAGATGTCAGCGTGCCATCGAGCGTGCCTGTATATCCCGCAAAAACTGTGAGCGGCGTATTGGTAATCGTGATCTGAAAGTCCGGCGTGGCGAGCAAATTGAATTGCCAGATTCCGCGGCCGTAGGTGGACGCGCGCAACAGCTTTTGCCCTCCGGAGTTGAACAACGCCAGCCCGGTCACAGCGACATCGGGGAGAAAACCGAATGCGCCGATCTGAGTGGGGTATGGTCCCACTTCGCTCCAGGCGGGCGGAAACGACGTTGCGCTTTCGAAAACCCCCACATCCGTGCCTACGTAAACTACGTGCGCCGTGGGGTCGACCACAACAGCGTTGGTTGGAGAATCCGGAAGATTATTTGGCGCGCTGCCGGTGAAATCGATCCAACTTACGCCGGCATTGGTCGTCTGCCAAACGTGCCCCGGCCCGCCGGTAAAACCCATCACGGTTACGTAAGCCGTATTCCCCGTCGGGTCGGATGTATCGATCGCGATATCGGAGATGGGAAATTGACTGGGATTGATGCTCGCGGCTCCGGGTCCGTTGAGCGTAACATTCGTGAAGGTCGACGATCCGCCAGACATGGCAGAAGCGTTGGTCGTGACCCAGACATTTCCTCCGATCGGCGTCGTCTCGCTATTCGGGCCCGGACCATCGGTCGTGGCATAAATGACTTCGGAGCCGCTCCCATTCGTTGGCCCGCCTACGGCCAGAGCGCGCACCGTATTCACCTCTGTGCCTGAGCAGGTTCCCGTGCCAAGTGTGTCGAAATTCGGGCTGAGCAGCGTGAAGGAACCGCCGGATCGCGGACCGCTCCACACGCGGCAGGTTCCCACCAGAACCGTCGAGTTCGATTGCGGATCGAGAAGGTAAGGGAAGTAGAAAGCTCCGTCATCGCCGCCCAGGCTGCTGCTGCCGATGACCACATCGAAAAGCGAGTTGTTGCAGTCCACGCCGGAAGAGCATTCCTGAATAGCGAGACTACCCGATCCGGTATCCGGATTTGAGGCAAAGAAATCGCCGGTGACGGGATCGATGGCGTTATAGCCGCCGTCTCCGCCCAGCACATTTCCCCAACTCGTGTTGGTTGTAGATGCGGCGCTCGCCGGAGAGCCGTTATCCTGCGTGCCTCCCAGAATTATGCTGGGATTCGCCGCCGCTTCCGAGAAAGCTACAAACTGCGTCATCGGGCCGAGATTCTGATTGAGGTCGTCGAACTGATTCGTTCCCGAGCACAAACCGGTCGCCAGACCCGTGAATCCGTTCAGCGCGCGGTAAATGCCGCCATCGTTGGCGAAATACATCAGGTCTGCGCCGTAATCGACTCCCGAGGTTGGAATCATGTAAGCGAGAGCGTGCTGGTCGGGATGCACATGAGCCGGTGCGCCCAGCGGATCGCATCCGTAAACGTGCGTCAGATTCATGAATGGAGTGTTCGCGCAGGCGGGGTTCTGCACTGTAATGGAGCATTTATAAAGGTTGATCGCGCCGGCATACAGATCGGTAGCTGTGCTTCCGTTGGCAACAGCTAGTATTTCCAGGTTGTAAAACCCCTGCTCGACGCCGCATCCGTCGAAATCACCGCAGTTGGCGATTGCGGTATCGCTGATTTGCGTCCACGTGGCCCCGCCGTTCAGGCTTTGCCAGATGCCTTGATCCACGGGATTGCCATTGGAGTCAGCCGAAACAAACCAGACGTACATTTCATTGCGGCCCGGCACGACGGTGATCTCGCCGCGATAAATCGGACAAGTGAGCAGATAATTCTGCGGACACGCGGTTGTGCTCAACAACCCGGCAGAGCCTGGTTGACTGGCTAGTCTTGTCCAATTCACACCATCCGGCGAGGAGTAAAACCCCTGATACTGCACGGCGGCAAAGAACAGCCCTGCTCCTGTGTTGTAAACCACCGAGGTTGCGGAGGTGGCTTCGGCCGCCCCGCCGGAATTGAGCGTGTCATAGCTCCACGTTTGGCCGCCGTCGGTCGAAGTGTAGAGACCCGGATAGGTATTGCTGGTGACCGCGCCATCGACGAAGCCTTCGTTCGATACC
>JASICF010000624.1 GCA_030044775.1 Candidatus Sulfotelmatobacter sp.
CCCGAACCTCGACCACTACCGTCGGGCATCGGCGTTTCCATCGAGATGAACCACTGCTCGGTTGCGCGAAAAATTACCGGATTATGGCAGCGCCAGCAATGCGGATAGGAATGCTCTACCTTCTCGACATGCAACAGAGCCCCGCGACTTTTCAGCAAATCGATGATCGGCTGGTTCGCATCCCACACGCGCTTGCCCGTGTATTCAGGCAGGCCGTTGCGAATGATGCCTTTTTCATCTACGTTGCTCGTCGCGTCGAGGCCGTACTTTACCCCTGTAAGAAAGTCTTCAGCGCCATGCGACGGCGCGGTATGAACCACACCGGTCCCAGTATCCATGGTGACGTAATCGGCTAGCACGCCGAGAATCTTGCGATCGAGAAACGGATGCTGAAAGTTGAGCCGCTCCAAAACTCGCCCAGGAAAATGCGCCAGCTCGCGCATTTCTCCCAAGCCACACTTCGCTGCTACGTCTTTTGCCAACTTCGACGCAACGATGAAAACCTCTCCGTCTTGGGTGCCCCACGTCTCGCCGCTTTTGCGAGACGTGGGGACTTCGAGTGCCACATATTCCTCGTCCGGATGAAACGCCACCGCCATCGATGCCGGCAAAGTCCACGGAGTCGTGGTGAAGATGATCGTCGAAACCTTTTTTCCCGCCAGCGCGGGATCGATGGCAACCGGGCTATCGATCAGCGCGTACTTCACCCACACCGTTGGACTGATATGGTTCTCATATTCGACTTCAGCTTCGGCCAGCGCCGTTTCGTCGTGCATGCACCAATAAACTGCGCGCAGGCCCTTGTAGACAAAACCATTCTCATAGAAGGAGAAAAACGTAGAAAGCACAACCGACTCATACTGCGGATTCATCGTGACGTAGGGCCGGTCGAATCGACCAAATACGCCAATGCGTTTGAACTGCTCCCGCTGTAGATCCAGATATTTCTGCGCGTATTTTCTGCATTCCGCGCGCACATCGTTCGGCCGCATCTGCAGCTTCTTGCCGCCGAGCTCTTTATCGACCTTGATTTCGATCGGTAATCCGTGGCAATCCCAACCGGGTACATAAGGCGCATCGAAGCCGGCCATCGTTTTCGACTTCACGATGAAATCCTTCAGGCACTTATTGAGCGCCGTTCCCAGGTGAATGGGCCCGCTCGTATAAGGAGGTCCGTCATGCAGAACGTAAACGGGTCGGCCTTTCCGCGCTTCGCGGATGCGCTGGTAGATCTTTTCCTGCTCCCACCGCGCCAGCATTTTCGGCTCGTTCTGCGGCAGGTTCGCCTTCATGGGGAAGGCGGTCTTAGGCAAATTGATGGTGGATTTCAGTTCGAGCGGCACCCGGTGCAGTTCTCCAAATGATTGAATCTTCTCATTATAGGGAGCAGCGCCGGTATCGTCTATCCGAGGGCAAGGCGTAACGACTGAACTTTCTTTCCGCCTTGGTGCGTAGACCACCGTTCCTTGCAAATACACTACGTAAACCACCGGGAAAGAGGTACAATCGCAACAGAAAGGCAGGCGCAGTCAGGGCGTGCTGCAGGGGTACGGCTGTTCCTGGTCGCCTGATTCCGAAACTCGCGGGAAATCGACAGGCAACTTGTTGGAAAAGCGACTCATCTGTGTAAGATGGGCGTCCCCATAGTTGGAAGACCTACATCTGCAGGAGCACACACCGGGGAACAATGGCATCCGTGGAAGTAAAACCGAACACCGGGAATGAACCGGAACTCAATCTCCTGCTGGCTCCTGAGACGTTCGAGCCCCTGTGGAAGTCGCTGTTCCAGGGCCTCGACGAATTTTTCTTCCCCAAGAAACTTCCGCCTCTCAAGCTTGAGTCCAAGCCCGAGCCGGTCAAAGACATTTGGGGTTTCTACAACTACAAGAAAAATGGCGCGCTCGGTTCGACCGCCGCTCACGTGGTCGTGCTGGCATTGATCATCGGCGGCACCATCTGGGTTCGCAGCCTCGTTCCCAAAGTTCAGGCCAAGACTACGACCACTACGGAACTGGTTGACCCCGGGGATTTCCAACTCAAGCCGGCAAAAACCCAGGCGGGAGGCGGCGGCGGTGGCGGTGACCGCGACGTACTGCAGGCATCGAAAGGACGGCTGCCAAAATTCTCTCTGCAGCAAATTACCCCTCCAGCCGCGGTAATCCGCAACATGAATCCCAAGCTGGCGGTTGAACCCACCGTGATTGTTCCGCCCGATATCAAAGTGGCCATGAACAACATGCCCGTGCTCGGGGACCCTAAATCTTCCGCCGTGATTCCTTCGAACGGAACGGGGGGAGGAAGCGGAATCGGCAGCGGTTACGGTGGAGGCGTGGGCTCCGGTACCGGCGCCGGTGTAGGTCCCGGAATCGGCGGCGGAATGGGTGGAGGTTATTTCCGTCCAGGCCGCGGTGTGACTGCCCCACGCGTCATCTACCAGACCGATCCTGAGTTTTCTGAAGAAGCCCGCAAAGCCAAATATCAAGGGACCTGTGTTCTCGGTCTCATCGTGGACGCCAACGGCCGCCCGACTAACATCCACGTGATCAATGCACTCGGTATGGGTTTGGATGAGAAGGCAATTGAATCTGTCAGGAACTGGAAATTTGAACCGGGCCAGAAAGACGGGCATGCGGTCGCCGTCGAAATCGCCGTCGAAGTCGACTTCCATCTGTACTGAGCTTCAGCGGGATCGTTGAGAAAAGCGGCGCGTTCAGCCTGAGGCCAGCCTCCGCTTTCGGTGTCATCCTGAGCGGAGCCGATTTCTCCAGGCGAAGCGAAGGATCTCTACGCGCAGTTGCCTCGCCGTTTTTGGGAACGGATGGGCTTACTTCCAAGAGTAGAACTGCTTCATCGTTCTCTGCGCAATACTGCCAGCTGCAGCACGACCCTCTTCACAAACCCTATTCTTTCGTACAGCCCGATCGCCCGTGTGTTTGCTTCTCGGACATGTAGAAATGGTGTTTCGCCGCGATCGCATATCTTTTCCATCAGTGTCGTCATCAGTCTCCGCGCGTAGCCTTTCCCTGTTTGTTCAGGACGTGTACAGACTGCGCTAACTTCCGTATAGCCGGGAACTTTAAGGCGCTCTCCCGCCATCGCGATCAGCTTTTCATTCTGAAAAATCCCCAGGTAAGTGCCCAGTTCATGGGTGCGCTTGCTGAAGGGACCGGGCCGGGTCAGAGAAGTCAGCTCAATCATTTCCGGAATATGCTCTTTCCCAAGTTCGACGATGGTTTCGTCAGCCGCTAACGCCGAATCTCGCCGTAGCGCAGCTCCCTGATAAACCATTTGCAGCATCGGGCTGGCGAAAACCACGGTCCATCCCGGTTGCAACTGATAAGGCGCTTCCAGCGCAAGATTTACGGTCTGCCCATCCTTGACCAACCTGGCGAGCGATTCATAGCCGCGCGGCGTGGGTTCGAGAATTCCTCCAATCACAGAAATTTCATGGATGAACCTTCGGGCCTGGTCGAACGACTCCGCCAACTGTGCGTGTCGCGTTATCAGGGACTGATAGCAAACGTTGTCAAGTACGTGCATTGGGGCAGCCTGAGGAGGTCGCGTTAGGAGTCAGCTGATTCGAATAACTTTGCCTCGCCCCGGATACAGTAATTTTTGCGTAGACAGGTGGATAGAAACAAAAAGGGCATTCGGCTCGTGCCGGATGCCCCAACCCTGCTCTGAGTGGGTGTGACCTCTATTTTGTTCTGCCGGCTTCGACCTTCAATTTTTCTGCGGCGCCTGCCTGCGCACCTGCCAGCCGCGCAGTCAGCACGCGGAATGGCGAGCAAGAGACGTAGTCCATTCCTACCTGATGGCAGAATTCGACGGATGACGGATCGCCGCCATGCTCGCCGCAAATGCCAACTTCCAGCTTGGGACGCGTCTTTCGTCCGCGCTCGATGCCGATTCGAACCAGTTCTCCCACCCCATCACGATCGATGGCGGCAAACGGATCCTGCTTGAGAATCCCTTCCGCGAGATACGTTGGCAGCACTTTATTGATGTCGTCGCGCGAAAAGCCAAACGTGGTTTGCGTGAGGTCGTTGGTGCCGAATGAAAAGAATTCGGCCTCTTTCGCAATCTCATCCGCAACCAGGCAGGCGCGCGGCAACTCGATCATCGTGCCAACAAGATAATGCGCGTGCTTGCCTTTTTCTTTAAACACTTCTTCCGCCACACGGCGGCAGATTGAGGCCTGATTTTCCATTTCTTTTACTGTGCTGATCAGCGGGATCATGATTTCCGCGTGGGTTTTGATTCCGTCTTTTTCCACCGCGACAATAGCTTCGATAATCGCCCTTGCCTGCATTTCCGTAATCTCAGGATAAGTAATTCCTAGCCGGCATCCGCGGTGCCCAAGCATGGGATTGAATTCATGCAACTCTTCCACACGCGACAGCAATGCCGGGAGAACTTTCTTGAGATCGCCTGCGCCTTTCGCGCCATACTCGCGATACTCCTCGGCGAGTTCTTTCTTTTGCTTAGCCGTTGCACGCGGCATGGTGGCGATATCGACCATCAGTTTTTCGCGTTTCGGCAAGAACTCGTGCAAGGGCGGATCCAGCAAGCGAATTGTGACTGGCAGCCCATTCATCGCCCTAAAGAGACCTTCGAAATCCTTGCGCTGGTAAGGCAACAACTTGGCCAGAGCCTTGCGCCGGTCTTTTTCATTGTCTGCAAGAATCATGGCGCGCATATGAGGAATGCGATCCGGCGCAAAGAACATATGTTCAGTGCGGCACAAGCCAATTCCTTCCGCCCCGAAATTCTTCGCCTGGACTGCGTCGCGCGGAATATCGGCATTCGCGCGCACTCCGATCTTTCGGAACGGCTCTGCCCAGCCGAGCAGCGTTCGCAATTCTTCGTTCTCGGCTGATGGCTCCAAGGTGTTGAGCTTGCCTTTGATCACGCGCCCGGTGGTGCCATCCAGCGAAATCCAGTCGCCCTCGCGGAATGTCTGTCCCTTGACGCGCATCTCATGCTTGCGTTCGTTGACTTCCACATCTCCCGCGCCGGCCACGCAACACTTGCCCATGCCTCGCGTTACCACGGCTGCGTGGCTCGTCATTCCACCGCGCGAAGTCAGAATGCCTGCCGCGACCTCCATACCGTGGATATCTTCCGGTGTAGTCTCGGCGCGAACCAGAATCACAGGATTTTTCCTGGCTCCGCGCCCAGCTTTCTCGACCGCATCGTCAGCGGTAAAAACGATTTGCCCTACCGCCGCGCCGGGCGAGGCTGGCAGTCCGGTCGCCAGCACTTCGACCTTGGTGCTCTTCTCATCAAGACGCGGAACCAGAAAGTCATAAAGCTGATTGGGATCTACGCGGAAAATCGCCTCCTCTTTTGTGATCAGTCCTTCGTCCACCATTTGCAACGCGACCTTTACCGCGGCAATTCCAGTGCGTTTGCCATTGCGCGTTTGCAACATGTACAGCTTGCCGTCTTGAATGGTGAACTCGAAATCCTGCATGTCGCGATAGTGCTTTTCCAGCCTGGTAGTGATTTGGCGCAACTGGTTGTACACATCGGGCATGATTTTCTCAAG
>JASICF010000625.1 GCA_030044775.1 Candidatus Sulfotelmatobacter sp.
TTGCAAAGGTCTTCTGTAAGCCATTGTATTTGCAAGTGTTATCCGGTAGCTGCGCCGGTGGGCAAATTGGAGACTTTTGTCACCAAGGCTTTCTACCACTTGCAGTAACTTGCAATCTTCCCGTAGGCTGAATGGCAAGTTCGGTGGGCGTGCACGGCCGTGGAAATGCGGCTTGCTCGGGCACTCCGATGGCGTGGGTAGTCACTGCAAATTTTTCCCCCCAACAAATTCAACAGAACGTAGTGACCGATCCCTGCTCAGTTCGGGACAACGGGAAGGAGTCGCACATTGGCAAATGCCAGCTCGCTGTTGCCGCACGATGTTGCTGAAAGTATGACTTTGGCAGGCGCTGGCTTCCATATGTCCGCAAACGGGATCGATCAGGAATTAAAAGCAATGCGCTGGTATGCGGTTCAAACCCGCTCGCGCCACGAAAAAATAGTGGCTCGACAGCTCGAGGGCCAGGGGTTCACTACGTTTCTCCCGCTTTCGAGCGAGCTGCGCCAGTGGAGCGACCGCCGTAAGATAGTCGAAATACCTTTATTCCCCGGCTATGCTTTCGTGCGCATGAAATATCAGCCAGCCGAACGTTTGCGTGCGCTGACCGCCGAAGGCGTGGTGAACTTTGTGGGGGTACACGGGCAGGGAGTGCCCATTCCGGATAAGCAGATCGAGGACATTCAATCACTGTTGGCGGCGAAAGTGCCATTTGAAAGTCATCCCTTTCTCAAAGTCGGCCAACGGGTGCGGATCCGCAGCGGTTCGTTGAACGGAACCGAGGGCATCCTGGTGGGGCAGGAGAGCGACCGGCTGCTGGTGATCTCGGTGGAACTGATTCAACGGTCGGTATCGATTCGGTTACAGGGTTACGAAGTGGAGCCGGTTTAATGGGCAAAAGCAAATTTATCCAGGCAAGCGCTGGATCAGGTCATTCTTGAAATTCAGGAGGAAAGGTTTCTTGCGACAAAGGTGCGAGGTGGGTTATGAGTGAAGAGCAATTAAAGAATCCGAAGCAAGGCGAAACGCAGGCTATAACCGCGACGAGTTCGGCATCGAGCGGCAAGGGAAAACCAACCAGCAACGGAGCTTCTTGGTCGCCCTTGCGTTCGCTGCGGGCGGAGACCGAAATTCAAGCCATCAGCCGGGCGCTTGAAGAGTCGGGATGGAACCGCAAGCATGCCGCGAAATTGTTGAGCATCAGCTACCGGGGATTGCTCTATAAGATTCGCCAGTACAACATTGTTCCCGCCACCAGGAACGACCTGGCTTCCGCGCCACACCCGGAAGTCTGAGCGTGCCGGTTATTCCGTTTTTTGGCGTTCACGCGGATTAGACTGAGGCGGTTGGCCAAGAAGGTGGTTGCTGAAGATTGTAAGATGGTGGCTTCGTCCTAGTATCAGGGAGGGGGAGTTTATGAGCCGTAATTTCGAACTACTGCAAAGGATCGGCCGCGAACAGGCCTTATACACCAATGAACCGGTGGCAGCGGCGGAGCTGACCCCGGAAACCGAGATAGCGCCGGGCCAGCAGCCGGTGGTGTTCGCGGAGCCGCAACCGTCCTCGTTGGTAATGTCGGACGGCGAAGTGGAGGAGTTCACCCGGCTGGTGCAGCGCCTGTTCATCGTGCCTGGGAATGATTCGCCGCGCAGCGTAGTGTTTACGTCGCCGGAGCGCAATGCGGGCTGCACCTGGGTCTGTGCCCGGGTAGCGGAGATTTTGGCGCGGCAGGTTGCCGGTTCGGTTTGCGCGGTTGACGCGAACCTGCGAAATCCCGGCTTGCACGCGCAGTTTGGGGTGAGCAATGAACAGGGCCTCGCCGATGCGTTGACAAAGTCGGAGCCGGTGCGGAATTTCGCGCGCAACCTGTCACGCTCGAATCTGTGGCTGCTGAGCAGCGGGTCAAGCCACGAAGGCGCGCAAAATCTTTTGTCCAGCGACCGGATGCGGCTGCGTCTTTCGGAACTGCGTGCGGAGTTTGATTACGTCCTGGTCGATGCGGCCGCGATGAGCGAGACGAATGACGCCGCGCTTCTGGGATCGGGCAGCGAGGGTGTGGTTATGGTCCTGAAGGCTAACAGCTCGCGGCGCGAAAGCGCGCGCACAGCGATGCACGATCTGGAAATGGCCAAGGCCCGGGTACTGGGAGCCGTGTTGAATCAGCGCACATTCCCGATTCCCGATTCGATTTACAAGAAGCTGTAGCCTGCGGAAACGCGGCCCTGAATCGGAAGATTAAGTATGTTTGAGAACCTACGCGCGGATTTCGCAGCGGCTACCGGGCACCGGACCATGGAAAAGGGGTTGCTGCGTGTCCTGATGCGGGTGGAAACGCCGGCGATTGTCTGCTACCGCTTTTCGCACTGGGTGTTGAAGTTGAAGGTGCCGATTCTCCGGCCGCTCCTGATGATACCGGCTCTGATCTGGCAGCGTCTCAACCAGATGTTTTTCGGAATCTTCATTTCGCCGGACGCGGAAATTGGCCCGGGGATGGTAATTCATACGCCGTACGGGATTTTTATTCCGCCGGTCAAGATCGGCGAGAATTGCACGTTCACCACGGGAACGCTGATCAACTCAGGCTGCAAGAGCATTGGTGACAACGTTTATTTCGGCGCGGGCTGCAAGATCATTGGCGACGTGAAGATCGGGAATAACGTGGTGGTCGTGGCCAACAGCGTTGTGCTGACGGACGTGGCTGACAACATCACGATTATGGGCGTGCCTGCCCGGATCAAGTTGCCCGGCGGCCGTCCGAAAAAATTTCCCTGGCGCGCTCTAGACCGAAAGGATGGAGATGAGAAGCCGGGTGCGAATGGTGCGGGAAAGAATGGCGGCGCTCCCGCTCCGGTAGACGAAAAGAGCGCGAGCAAGCAAGAGAACCGGTTGTAAGGGAGAGAACTTGGATTTTTCCTGGAGTGAAGAGCAGGCGGCGTTTCGCAAGGAAGTAATTCGATTCGCCAAACAGGAACTGAACGACGATCTTACGCGCCGCGACGAAGATGAGGAGTTTCCGCGAGACTTTTGGAACAAGTGCGCACAGTTCGGCATTCAGGGGTTGCCGGTTCCGCAGGAATACGGCGGCGGCGGCGCGGACACGCTGACCACAGCCTGCGCGCTGGAAGCCCTCGGCTACGGCTGCAAAGACAACGGGTTTCTGTTTTCGTTGAACGCGCACATGTGGACCAGCGAACTGCCGCTGATGGCGTTTGGAACGGAAGAACAAAAGCGGCGTTACTTGCCGAAGCTGGCGAGCGGCGAATGGATCGGGTTGCATTGCATGACCGAACCGATGTCGGGATCGGACGCTTACAGCCTGAAAGCTCGCGCCGAACGCAAGGGGAACTGTTACGTCATCAATGGCTCGAAGACGTTCATTACGAACACGACGCACGGCGATCTGTTCATCGTGTTCGCCAATGTCGATCCGTCGAAGGGAGCGAACGGCGTTACCGGATTCCTGGTAGAGAAAGGAACGCCAGGGCTGGAACTGGGGAAGAAGTTGCACAAGATGGGGCTGCGAACTTCGCCGATGTCGGAAGTGGCCCTGGTGGACTGCGCGGTTCCGGCAGAGAACGTTTTAGGCAAAGAGGGCAGCGGGCAGGCGATTTTCACGCATTCCATGGAGTGGGAGCGAACCTGCATCCTGGCGAGCCATTTGGGAATGATGCAACGGCTGATTGAGACCTGCGTGAAATACGCGCGCGAGCGCCAGCAGTTCGGCCAGCCGATTGGAAAGTATTCGGCAATCGCCAACATGATCGCCGATATGGAAGTGCGGCTCGAGAGCGGGCGGTTGTTGCTGTACAAAGCGGCGTGGCTGAAAAGCCAGGGCCGGCATGCGCTGAGAGAGGCAGCCATGGCCAAGCTGTTTATCAGCGAAGCGACGGTGCAGACATGCCTGGATGCGATTCAGATTCACGGCGGCTACGGCTACATGCGGGAATATGAAATGGAACGGGATTTGCGGGATTCGATCTCCGGAAAGATTTACTCGGGAACATCGGAAATTCAGCGGGTAATTATCGCTGGATTTCAGGGACTTTGATTACGCTCCGCGGGTGATTAGGAGCGGATAGAACGGACCAAGGGCGATGGCTTACATTCTGCAGCAGCTTTTGCAAAAGAGCGCGGCGCGGTATCCGGAAAAACTGGCGGTGTGGGCGCGCGGCCGGAGCATTACCTACCGGGAATTGGAGCAACGCTCGAACCAGCTGGCGCACCTTCTTTGTGAGCGCGGCCTGCGCAAGGGCGACCGGGTTGGCATTTATTTTCCGAAATGCGTGGAATCGGTCATCGCCATGCTCGGCATCGTCAAAGCCGGGGGCGTGTACGTGCCCCTCGATCCGCAGGCGCCGGCGGATCGGATCTGCTACATCATCGCAAATTGCGGCATCCGTATCTTGATTACCCGCGAGGACAAACGGCGAGGACTGGATCACGCGACGTTGGAATCGCTCTCGTTAAGCCTGGTCACGGATGCGGCCGCGGAGTCATCGAATGGCTCCGAATTGCTGCCGTGGACAGTTTTGGATCAATATCCGTCAGATCAGGCTCCGAAAGTTGTCCTCACCGAAACCGACCTCGCATACATCCTTTACACGTCAGGTTCGACCGGACGCCCGAAGGGCGTCATGCTCACGCACCAGAACGCGCTCACTTTCGTCGAATGGTGCGCCGACATTTTCAAGATCACCAGCGAAGACCGGCTCTCGAATCATGCGCCACTGCACTTCGATCTCTCGGTCTTCGACGTCTACAACACACTCGAGGCCGGAGCATCGCTGTACATGGTGACGGAGGATCTGGCGCTGTTCCCGGTCAAGCTGACCGAATTCATCGAAAACAAAGGGATCACGATCTGGTACTCGGTTCCCTCGGCGCTGACTCTGCTGCTTTTGCATTCCGACTTGAACGCGGCAAAATTGAAACAACTGCGGATCATTCTTTTTGCGGGCGAAGTGTTTCCCATGAAATACCTGCAGCAACTGGCCGAGTTGCTGTCCCAGGTGGATTTGTTCAACCTCTACGGGCCGACGGAAACCAACGTTTGCACCTATTACAAAGTGGAGCGCGAGCGGCTGGCCAGCATGGACAAGTTGCCCATCGGGATCGCGTGCGAGAACACCGAAGTGTTCGCGGTTAACGACCAGAACGAAGTGATCTCGCGGCCGGGAGAAACCGGCGAACTTTATGTCCGAGGACCGTCGGTCACTTACGGATATTGGGCCGACGCCGAGAAGACGCGAAGAATGGTGTTGCCAAACACCTTCCAGCCGCACT
>JASICF010000626.1 GCA_030044775.1 Candidatus Sulfotelmatobacter sp.
TCCGGCTATGACCAACACGCTGCCTGCGCTGATGGAAAACAAACCCAAGTTGGAAATTGTGACGGCATTGGTCAGATCAACGGCAACCGACGATGGATAAAAGGTTGCCGCCCACATTCCGGTATAGTGCATCGAGGCAATGGCGCCGCCCATTGCGACCGCACCCATAGCCTTTTGCCAGCTGATCATTTGCACACTGCGGAGACGAAACGCAAGCCGGAGAGCAATCAACGAAATCCCGACCGCAACCACGATCGAGAAACCTACAACTTCCGCGTTGTAGCGAATCGTCGAGGGACAGCGCATAGCTGCCATCCCAATGTAATGCATGGTCGCGATTCCACCGCCCATCGCCACGCTGCCAAGCACTTCCTGCCTACGACTCATTTCCTTCCTGCTGACCACAAACAACGCCGTCGCGGAAGCAAGAATGGCGGCGAGCAGCGAGAGCGCGACCATGGAGACGTCGTAAGAAACAGGGATGGGCAAACTCAACGCAAGCATGCCGATGTAATGCATCGACCAGATTCCCATTCCCATTGCGGTCGCGCCCCCGCTCAGCCACACGAAACGGGCGCGGCCTTGCGTCGATGTGACCCGCCCAGCCAGATCGAGTGCCGCATAGGATGCCGATATCGCCAGTGCTACAGAGAGAGCGACTAGTCGATAATCGTAGGTCGTGCTTATGGCCGGGTTGGAATTCATCGGTGTTTGGCAGATTCGCTAAAGGATGGTCGAGACCTCAGAGTCTCTCGGACTCATTTGGCGGGGATCCCCAAAGAAATATCGGCAGCGTTTCCCTGCCGCTTGAGAGAATTCTGAATGTTGAGATGGAACAGTACTTAAAGGCGGCTTCGCATTGACAGCCCGCGATGAGCGATTGAATTGATAACGCGAGAAAAGAGACTCTTTTCGCGCGAGGTTTGAAATTCTGAGCAACCGAGGCGCTTTACGGCCTTGTTTCGGCGTCGCTCGCGGCGGGAATTACCGCGGGTGTATCTGCGATGAAGAAATTATGATCGTAGAGGTTCCGGTACATGAGGCCGGCAATTTCAGCGGCTTTCGGACCAAACGTCGGGCGCCCGCCCTCGAGAAATACAACAACCACTATGCGGCCGCGGTCAGTATTGGCATAGGAAGCGAACCATCCAAAGCGAGTTCCATCGTGAGAACAAGTGCCGGTCTTGCCGAGTATTTCTTCTTCATTAAAGTTCAGCCCAAGCCGACGGGCTGTTCCATATTGCACCGCACCTGCCATGCCCAGCGAAATCTCGGGGATCACCGGACCAATGTCCAGCTGTCGCTTGATGCGCGGCTGAAAGTCGGTAATCTCTTCGGTCGTCGCCGGATGCTGGAGATAATACAGCGTGCCGCCATTGGCGATGGCTGAAACCAACGCCCCGAGTTGCAACGGGGTCATCGAGATTCCTTCACCGAAAGAGCACATTTTGCCGACGCCCCCGAGCTTCTGCGGGATCGCCTCATCTGGATAAGTTCCCAATTGCTCGCCCGGAATGTCGTAGCCTGCCAGCTCGCCAAGCCCAAATTGGTGGGCGTAATAGGCTACTTTTTCGAACCCCAGCTTGCGTCCCAGCGCTTCAAAATATGCGTTGTTCGAGCGTGCCAGAGCCTCGGTGAGATTCATGCGGCTGTGGCCGCCAAGTGAAACCTCGGTATCGGAAGAAATCAATCCCTCGCTCAGTGCGGCAAGTGCGACAGAAAGTTTAATGGTTGAACACGGTTGCGCTCCGCTCGATAGAGCCAGCCTCTGATTCACCATTGCCAAGATGCGGCCCGTGGTCGGTTCGATCGCGACCACTGTTCCATTCATGTCTCCGAGAGCGTCAATCGCCGCTTGCCGAACCACCGGGTCCTCGCCCAGGGTGACATCTCCCTCTTCAATTCCTTCGGCGAACGAACTCATGAGAAACCGCTCGTGATAGCGACGATGGCGCGTACTCACCGAAACTCGCTGCAAGGTTCCCTGGCTCGCGTTCGAGACAGCGTGGGTTGCGACCACATGGTGTGCCGCGGTGCGGCGCACGGTTGTGCGGCCTTGCGCGAAGTGTCGCATCCGCCGCCGTGTATGCTGCGTCTCACTCACCTTGGCGGTTCTTGATTTTTTCGGACTCAGCGTGCTGGGATTTACATGAGCTGCCCAGATGGCCGGCGCAAAAAAAACGCTCAATGCCACCGCTGCCGTTAAACGAGTGACGCGTACTCCCCACTTAAACATCTTGATCGAACCCCTGAGTCCTGGAATTGTCTTTTGACGGCTATTACTACTGCACGAGGTTTGCCAGCTCCGCGAGCGCGGGTAACATGGCCAACTCCGCGATAGTACGAGACTTAGACTTCTCAAGCAAGAATAAAGTTTTGCTAGTGGAAATTTGCATTTTTGGGCTAAATCACTCAGAAACAATGATTTACAAAGAAATTACTTCGGTTCTGCCGCCTTCGGTAACCGATTACCCCATTACTGAAACGATACTTCCAGCTAGGCAAAACTTTTCCCTCGCCCTGTGGCCAGTCGCAGTTTTACCCACAGATGTGAGCGATTGCGCTCATTATGGAGCTCTTACATTACATCGTTGCGTTTGCGAAGAAACGCCGGCACGTCCAAGTCGGCTTGCTCAAAGTTAGCGACCATCGCATCGCGCATAGCCGCCAGTGAGATCACCTCCGCGGAGGATTGGTTGTTTACGGGCGCCGGTTCCTCCATCCGGATCTCTTCCGTTGTCTCTTCGGGAGCGGCGGCAGAAAACGGTTCAGCCACCTGCACCGGTCCGACTGGGTCAGGAAAATCCATTGCATCGTCGTGCGTTGCCGCAAATGACCGATGCATTTCGGACTGCACGGTCCGCACGCGCCCGACGTCGCCGAATCCGGTAGCGATCACCGTGAGCTTCACTGCATCCTTCATCTTCTCGTCCAAAACGGCGCCGAAGATAATATTTGCATCCTCGTGAGCTGCGCACTGGATGATGGTGCAAGCCTGTTGCACCTCGGCAAGCTTGAGAGAAGCCGATCCGGTGATGTTGATGAGAATGCCGCGCGCGCCATCGATCGCACCCGCTTCTAGCAACGGGGAAGCGATCGCTCTTTGCGCCGCTTCTGCGGTGCGATTCGGACCGCTGGCGGTGGCTGTTCCCATCACCGCATAACCCATTCTCGCCATGATCGTCTTCACATCTGCGAAGTCGCGGTTGATGATGCCGGGGATGGTGATGATGTCGGAAATTCCCTGAACGCCCTGCCGCAGAATGTCATCGGCAATGCGGAAGGACTCGAAAAATCCTGCGTTCTCGGCCACAGCAAGCAGCTTTTCGTTGGGAATCACAATCGTGGTGTCGACTGACTCCATCAGATCGGCGATACCTTTCTCCGCCTGCTTCATCCGCCTCTTGCCTTCAAATGAAAAAGGCTTGGTCACGACCGCGACCGTAAGAGCGCCCATCTCGCTGGCCAGCGATGCGATGATCGGCGCCGCGCCAGTGCCGGTGCCGCCCCCGAGGCCCGTAGTCACAAAAACCATATCCGCGTCTTCGAGGGCTTCGATGATCTTGTCGGAATCTTCGAGCGCGGCTTTGCGGCCAACCTCCGGATTCGCTCCCGCACCCAGGCCGTTGGTGAGCTTCACGCCGAGTTGGAGTTTCACGGGCGCCCGCGACAAGCGCAGCGCCTGCAGATCGGTGTTGGCGACGATGAACTCAATATTCTCGACTCCCGCGTCGATCATCCGGTTCACCGCATTGCCGCCGCCCCCTCCCACACCGATGACTTTGATCTTGGCGTCGTTGATTGGTTCTTCGTTAAAGCTGATGCGAATGCTGGAATCGTTGCTCATAAAATTCTCCGCGAAACCTGAAATCTGGAACTAGCAAGTGATCCGTAGCCAACAGCCAGTGGCTGACTTAAATCAGTTGCTACGCGAGTCGGCGCAATCATTCGTGCCGCCAAGTTTCACTAACACTCGTGAACACCCTCACTAGCTTTCACCCCACCAACAACGCCTTCAACCTGGCGCCCCACCGCTCCCCCTGAAATCCCCGCGCGGCGCGGGCCCGCTGTCCGTAGGCAATCATGCCCAGCACCGTCGCGAACTCCGGCTCAGCCAGAGTGGCAGGCATTTTTGCCAACGGCGAAGGCCAGGAAAGCCGTACTGGACGCCGCAGCACGGACTCCGCGATGTCAAAAATTCCCGGCAGCCGTGATCCACCGCCGGATAGAACGATTCCTGCCAGGCAGGCATCAAACATGCCCCCCTGCCGCAAATTTTCACGAATCATCTCAAAGAGCTCGCGAGCCCGCGGCTCGAGAATTTCAGCGACTAAACGCTGAGGCAACAATCGTGACGGCCGGTCGCCCACTGAAGGCACCTCGACCTCGTTGCCCTCCGGAATCAGGGTAACGATGGCATTGCCGTAGATTTTCTTGATCTTCTCCGCTTCCGCAATTGG
>JASICF010000089.1 GCA_030044775.1 Candidatus Sulfotelmatobacter sp.
GTTTTCGTCCACTCATCGGCCTGCGCGCCCATCGCCGCCGCGCAGATAAAACCGGCCACCATCGATACTGCCAGCAAGCTGATCCGGATTCGTCTCATAAACGCCTCCTCGCTAGGCACAACTCTGCCTGTCCTCTTAGACGTAACTACGCACAATCGGTAAGATTCGTTCCGTTTCCTGATGTCAAAAGCAATCGAAGAAGCCATACACTCACGCTCCCAGCGCCTTCTCAATTGTCTCCGCAATCCCCGCTGTCAGCGCCTGCATCTTCTCCTCCGATTCTGCTTCCACCATCACCCGCGCCAGCGCCTCAGTTCCCGAGTACCGCACCACCACGCGCCCGTTTCCATCCAACTCGTTCTCCGCCGCCGCAATTGCCCGCGCGACCTCCGGAACCTGGGCAAACGGAATCTTCTCCCGAACCCGCACATTCTGAATCCTCTGCGGAAGCACTTTCAAGTCGCTCACCAGTTCCGCCAGCGACTTCCCCGACCTCACGACTACATCCATCACGCGTAACGCCGTCATCAGGCCGTCGCCCGTGGTCGCATCGCCATCGCGGAAAATCACATGCCCGGATTGTTCCCCTCCCAGCGTCGCTCCCGTCGCCAGCATCTCTTCCAGCACATATTTATCGCCGACGTTCGCCCGCAACATCCGGATTCCCGATTTCTTCAGCGCAATCTCCGCGCCCATGTTCGACATTGTTGTCGCCACTACCGTATCATTCGCGAGTTTTCCCCGCGTCTGCATGTCCCGAGCAGTCAGCAGCAGCACGCCATCGCCGTTCACGACTCGTCCGGTTCCGTCGCAAAACAACGCCCGGTCCGCGTCGCCATCGAATGTCACGCCCAGATCGAATTTCCCGCGCCCATCCGCAACCAATTTCCCCAATACTTCCGGATGCAGCGCCCCGCATCCTTCATTAATATTCCTTCCATCCGGCGTCACGTTCGTGAACGTCGCCTGAATCCGTAAACTCCCTAACAACTCCGGCGCCTCGGCCGTGGCTGCGCCATTCGCGCAATCCACCAGCACCCGCAACCCACTCAAATCCGCAGCCACGCTTCCCGCCAGTTTCTCAATGTAGGCCTTGCGCAGCGCGGATTCTCCCGGCAGCGTAGGTCCGGCGATCCGCAACGCAGTATCGTCCGCCGCATCGGCTCGTCCCAGCAAGGCAAAAATTTCTTTTTCGATTTCCAGTTCGCGCGCATCGCTCAGCTTGAATCCGTCGCCGGAAAAAATTTTGATTCCGTTATCCGTCCACGGATTGTGCGACGCCGAAATCACCACCCCCGCCGCCATTTCTCGCGACCGCGCCAGATACGCGATTCCCGGCGTCGTGATCACGCCCGCGCTGTGCACTTCCACGCCCACCGCTGCCATCCCCGCAGCGACGCGGTCGGCAATCCATGCGCTCGATTCGCGCGTGTCCTGCCCCATCACTGCCCTGGCCTTCCTCGTCGCGCGCACCAGGTCGTGCCCCAGCGCCCGCCCGATCAGGTACGTGCTCTCCGCCGTCAGCGGGAACTCGCCCGCCACTCCGCGAATGCCGTCGGTGCCGAATAGTTTTCTGTCTTGATTGCTCATTGTCAGAAAGAGACAGTAACGGCTTTGATCAGCGGTGTCCCGCAAATCCTCCACTTACTGTCATTCCGAGCTCGCCCCCGGCGCGGGCGAGGTACCTGGTTCGCTTCGAGGCAACACAACTTCGCCGTTGTGCACACCCGATCGAAGGGAATCATTGCCCGCTCCCTGCCGCCTTCTCCATGATCACCGTCACCCGCACCGGCGCTGGATTCACCACCTGCACCAGCGGATCCGGCACATACACCATCGTCACAAACGTCGCCTGCGTCGTTGTCCCCGACACATCTACCGGGTCGGTCGTCGCCGCGTCCACTTCCTGCACGTGATGCTGCGGTCCGGTAATCGTAATCGTCTGCGGATCCACCAGAATCTTTCCAATCCGCTCGCCTTCTACAAAATTTCCCGTCACCCGCGCCCGGATTTCCACATCCCGCGTCAGACGTGTGTCAAAGCTCAGATGCACCTGCCCCGGCACCACCTGCACCACGTGCAGATCGCTGCTGTGGCGAATCTGTTGCGCGGTTAAATCGAACGTTCGCTCCCCTGGCTTTGCGTCCCCCAGTTCCAGTTCGGCATGAATGTCGGTCGAACTCAGATTGCGAATCGCGCTCTCCGGCCCGCGTACTCGAATTTGCGCATCCGGTATGGTCATCGAACTGATCTCCAGATGCGCCGGCACATGCTGAAACTCGATCGGCACCCGCACTTCTACCTCCGCGGGCTCCTGCTCCGGCGCAATTGCCAGCCATAGGCCCGTCGCAATCAGCAGCGACAGCACTTTCAGCCAGAAATTGTGCAGTACCCAGCGCCGCAGGAAATCCTTCATAGCGGACGCTCCGTTTCGTCCTCCACGTCTCCATCCGCGCCAATCTGCGCCCGCATCCGCAGCGGAGTTTCCTCGTGATTCTCCGCGCTGTGCACCGTCGGCAGCACCACCGGAGCCATATATCTCTTCAGCTCGCTGCTCAGCCGCTCCCGGAGTTGCTCCGCCGTCAGGTCGCGCTCAATCTTCCCGCCTGCCGCCATGCTGATCGCGCCCGTTTCCTCCGAAACGATCACCGCAATCGCATCGGTCTCTTCGGTGATGCCGATTCCTGCGCGGTGCCGCGTCCCGAGTTGCGTCGAAAGCACCGGATTCATTGACAGGGGCAGAAAACACGCCGCCGCCGCGACCCTATCTTTCTGTATAATCGCCGCCCCGTCGTGCAGTGGCGCGCTCGGCCGGAAAATCGTAGCCAGCAGATCGTAGGAAAGCTTCGCATCCATCGCCACGCCGCTCTCGATATACGTTCGCAGCCCGATCTCCCGCTCGATCACGATCAGCGCGCCCGTCTGGTGCTGCGAAAACAAATTCGCCGCCAGTACAATGTCGTCGTAGGAATCTCCGCCCGCCGTGTTTCCCCGCAGAAAACTCAGCCGCCGTCCCACATCCGACAGCACATGCCGTATTTCCGATTGAAACACCACGATGAGAGCAAAAACCACATAAGGAAGAAGATGGCTGACCAGCCAGTTCAGCGTGACCAGCTCGCCGATCCGCGCCAGGTAAAACGCCACGATCACCGCCGCTAGTCCGGCCAGCATCGGCGCCGCCCGCGTCCCGCGAATCATCGTCAGCAACTCATAAACAATCAGCGCCACCAGCAGAATGTCGAGCACCGTAAACGACACTCGCAGCCATGGCGCCGTGATGTGCATTCACACTTCTCCTTGACCCGATTCCGAAGTGCCGCTCCCTACTGCAGAACCCTATATTCTAATTCACCACAATTGCATCTCCTTCCAACGGAGAGAAGACGTCGTGCTAAATCAGTCCGGCGTCATTCCGAAGCCTCGCGCTTTTACCAGCGAGGCGAGGAATCTCGCGTGAGTCGCCGGGTGCCCCATGCCTGCCCTGAGCGAAGTCGAAGGGTCTGGCCGCTTTGCCAGACGTGGGATTCTCACTTCTTTTCCTCGGTGATCCCCTTGGTTACGGTCTCGCTTACTTTCGCCCGAATCTCCCCCTTCGCCACTTTCGCCGCAATTTCATCGCCCGTCTTCACCTGCGCCGCATCCTTTATTAATTGCCCGCCCCCATCGAACACCAGCGCATACCCGCGCTCCAGAATCGCCAGCGGAGAAAGCGTCTCCAGCGCCCGTCCCATCCGCTCCAGCCGCAGCTTTTTCAGCAGCAATTGATTTCGCATCGCCGCCGCAATCGCCGCTGTCTGCGCCTCCATCTCGCCGCGCATTCCCGCCAGCACCCGCCGCAAATCGTAATGCCGCACCGCGGCCGAAATACCATCCAGCCGCCGCCGATTCGCTTCCAGACCCGCCCGCACTCCCCGCTCCAGCCGGAACGTCAAATCGTCCAGCTTCTGCTGCCGCCGCCGGATCAAATCCATCATCCGGGCAAACGCCCCATGCTGCGCCCGCTCCGTCAGCGCATGTCGTGCCTCGAGCAATCTCCGTTCCATCGCCCGCACCAGCCGCTCACTCAAGCCCTCAGCCTGATTTTCAATTTCCACCCGCGACCGGATCACCAACTCTGCCGCCGCCGAAGGCGTCGGCGCCC
>JASICF010000627.1 GCA_030044775.1 Candidatus Sulfotelmatobacter sp.
GGCTGGATGACGATGAGCCTCCGCATCCAGGCAAAAACGCAATTCCACTACAAAGCGTGAGCAAGCAAAGACATCGACGGGGACTCAGTGGTCGCATAGATAACTCCCAAGCAGAGTTGTGAGAATTTGTTTGTCTTGAATTTCTAACACAAACCAAAGAGTAAAGTTGCAGCGGGTACGACCCAAGGTTGCTTCGATGAGCACCGAGGTATTAGCCCTACCTCCGAACTGCAATTGCTAAATTCAGATGGAAGGGTGAACCCTCGAATCCCGGAAATTTGGTGTGTCGCAGCCGAGAATCGTCTCGGCAGGCGCAACAAAAAAAGAAAAGCCCTTCTACCGATCGAAGGGCTATTTCGCTTTAAGTGTGCTCGCTTAGTTGGTTCCAGTTCCGGTCAGGGTGAGAACCTGTGGGCTATCGCCACCGCTGTCAACCAGGGTAAGCGACCCATTGTTGGCGCCTGTCTGCGTGGGCGTGAAGGTAACGCTGACCGTGCATTTCGCCTCGGTCGCCACGCCGCCGGTGCAGGTGTTCGTTGCGGAAAAGGCGCCGCTGGCTCCGACGCTGCCGAAAGTCAGCGTGGTGGTACCGTGATTGGTGATCGCAACGGTCTGCGGCGCGCTCGTAGTTCCGACGGCCTGCGACGAGAACGTCAGGCTCTTTGGCGTATAGCTCACCGGCGTTCCGTCTCCGCTCAAGCGAAGCTGGATCGGGCTGGCGGGATCGTTCGAGTAAATCACCAGATCTCCGTAATAGGCGTCGGTTTCCGGCAAAGCCGAAGCCGTCGTGGGTTTGAAGCTGACATTGAACGTGCAGTCCGCGCCGGGATTCACTGTGCTCCCGCAATTATTGGTCTGGCTGAATGCTCCGCCGACAATCTGGATATTCGAAATGCTTAAAGTTGAGGTTGAGGTATTGGTCAGGGTCACCGATTTGGTAATCGTGCCAGTTCCATAAGGAATCAATGGGAAGGTCAAACCCGGATATCGGACCGACAAACTGGTCTGGCTCCCGGTGCCCTGCAAACCTACGCTTACCGACGTCCCGCCCCCGTAGGAGGTCGGCAAAGTAAGCGTTCCGGTTTGCGAACCCAACTCCGTAGGACTAAACGTAACGTCGACCATGCAGCTTCCACCCGCGCCTATTGATTTCTTGCAGGTGTTTGTCTGGGTGAACGGACCGGTAATGGTCGGCGTCCCAACGCTCACGGTTGTCGTGCCCCAGTTCGTAAAGGTAACAATGAAAGGAGTGCTGCTCGTGTTGACCGCCTGTCCCCCGAAAGGCACGGTGTTGAGAGAATTCATGGGGCAGGTGCGGGTCTGCAGAATGAGCGGCGGCAGCGGCGTCTGGCTGAAATTGAAACTATCCGTGGTGTCGTTGGCCTCGGCATCGCGCTCGGTGAGTGGCGCCAGGCCAAAGCGCTCTTCGATGAATTTGAGGACCGAGGAAAATTCATATTGCGTGCTTGAAATATATCCCGCTCTGGCGTAGGGAGAAATGATGAGAAACGGGACACGCGGTCCCAACCCCCAGTTGTCGACCACCGGCGGAGGAACGTGATCGTACAAGCCGCCGAAGTCATCCCAGGTGAGGAAGATTGCGGTTGAATCCCAATCGGGACCGTTCATGATGGCGTTGATCTGCTCGACGGTCCAATTTTCGCCGGCGCAGAGAGCGCCATGGTTAGGGTGCTCACTGGCAGCTCCCCCGGCGACCAGCCAGCTCACAGCCGGCAAGCCGGTGGCGGCGTCGCTGGCGAAATCGGCATCGTTGATTACATTGGTCGACCATAGCGGGCCGTTGCGAATCTGAGTAAAGGCATCGAGCGTCGAAAAGTTGTAACCCTTCTCACCTTGCGAAGGCGCGTAAAACGCCCAGGAGATTCCGGCGCTCTCAAGAGAATCGGCCAGCGTCTGAACATCGTAACAGGGAAAAACCTTGCTCAGGTTGCCCTCGTCATCGGCGGTGACACCGGCGGTTCCAGCGGGAGCGTCGCACCCGAATGAACCGCTCTGGCTGTTGTCAGTGGGGCCAGTGATATCGAGCGCGCCGACACTTTGCGCGGCGACGGTAAAGAGATGGTTCGAGAAACTATCGGACTGGATGGAAGAGAAAGCATTATCGGCCAGAACGAAATTCTGCGCGTACGACCAGTAGTTCGGAAGCTGGCCCGGCATGGCCTCCGTGTAACCTATAAAACCTTGACCGTTAATGTTGCTGTCGGCGAGCAGATCGAAACGGTCCATTTTTCCGCCATCGATGGCTTCGTTGCCGCTGGCCCATCCATGCTCAGGATCGAGGGGGTATGTATAGTCGGGGGTTTGCGTCAATGGGATGGTTGCGCCGTAAGAGGTGAGCCCCGTCGTGGCCCCATTCGCCCCGGGATACTGCCCGAAGTAGTTATCGAATGTCCGGTTCTCTTTGATGATGAAAACGATGTGGTTGATGACGGTGATGTCCTGCGGTGCGTTATTGGGCTGTGCCTTTTTTGGGTTAGTCGTGCGCTGGGCCACGCCGTGGCCGGATTGCTGGGCTGCGCAGACACACATTCCAAGGCTGACCATCAGGGCAAGCAAGAGGGTACGAGGAACGGACATGGAAAATTCTCCGCTTTAAATTCGCTGGTAGAACTCGTGGGGGGGGCTGCTGCTCGACGACGAGATGGCAAAGGTTACTATTGAAACGAGACCCGCACAAGAGACTTTCTTCTACTGGAAGGGATCCCGCATGCGACGCAGCCAGACCCGGCCGCTAGCTTTGTCGACCCAGTATGCCTATTCTGAGACCAACCACTGGCGGGCGGGTGATAATAATTTGCACTACCTGGCGATCACCCTCGCTCACGAACCTTCACCTTCCACCAGCGGAGTCATAATGACGATGGCCAGGGCGAGGTCTTGCTCGGTGGAAGCGCGTTTCCCACCCTTTACATGAAGCTTGACCTGCATCACACAAGTTCCGGCGTAGTCCGTGGTGACGCCGGGAAAATTCTTTGGCGCGGTAGTGACTTCGATCAGGTTCATCACCGCCGGCTTTCTGGTGTGCGAGGCGAAACGGCTGAGCCGGATGAGTTCGTTGGCCGGCATTACGCGCATGGGATCCCGGTCGAGCGAAACCGGACTGAGCAGCACGAACTCCCCCGCCTCGGGGCCGCCCGGACTGGTGCCTGACTGCAGAATGCCGTAACGCATCGTGTAATAATCCGGCTTGAGTTTCTGGTCGTTAGAGTCCTTGCGATACTCTTGGTCGGCCTCAGGCAAGAAGTGAACCACGCCCACGAGCGCCCCCGGCTTCAAATTGCCGTAAACCAGCGTGCCGATCTTCGAGGGAGCGTCCTGTCCGCTCACCGCTTTTGCCCAGAACACTTCGCACACATTCATGCGAACCCCGTTTTCCGACGTGAATAAGACGGAGCCTTGGGTATCAAGGGCGTTCGCCAGTGTTCTCGGGAGTTTCGGGGACGACTGGAGCTGCACCGGTTCGATGGAATAGGGCTCCGCTACGCGTGCCCAGGCCGCGGCGGAAGTGACAAGTATCAGCCCGAGCAAGAGCGGAAGCGACCAGAATTGTTTTCTTTTGGGGCGGACGACGATGCAACACACTTGCGACATCCCGAGGCTCCTGAAAACTGTGGGGGATGTCCCTTATTTTATACGAAGAATTTTTATATGAAGAATTAAGCCCGCGGGCGCATCGATAGCGGCGTCACAAGAACAATATCGATTCGCTTACGCGGGCCAATCGCCGCGAACGTTTCTAATTCACGGTTTCCGTAACGGGGTTCGACGTGCTCTTCTCGTTGTTCACATCTCCATTGTAGGTCGCCGTGATCGAATCACTGCCTGTGACGAGTTGCTTGCCTTGGGTTGTGTAGCTGGCAGTTCCAGAGGAAACCGTTCCTTCGCCGAGATAGATCGAGCCGGAATAGAATCGGACGCTGCCCGTGGGGGAGTCTCCATTGACCTTTGCAGTAAAGGTTACGGCTTCCCCGGAACTGGCTGGATTCGGCGAAGCGGAAGTGATCTTCGTGGTGCTGGGAAAGAGGTTTACGACCTGACTCAGATTTGAGGAGCTGCCAGCGTAATTGCCGGACGCAGCATATTTGGCGTCGATGTTGCTGTTTCCCGTACGCAGGGTTGAAGTTGTGTACTTCGCCACGCCTGCAGTGAGAGTGACGGTTGCCAGAGTGACTCCATTGGCGGCAAACGTGACCGAGCCGGTTGGCTCGCCCGCCGAGGACGCGACGGTTGCGGCAAACGTAACCGAGTGTCCAGCATCAGACGGGTTTAACGAGGACGCCACGGTCGTGGTCGTGGTGGCGACGTTGACGCGCTGATTGTAAGCACGCGATGTGCTTCCCAGCCACATCGTGTCGCCCGCGTAACTGGCAGTAATCGAGTTGAGATCAACCGGCAACGATGAAGTCGTGAACGCAGCCACTCCCTGGTTCAGCGTTGCCGTGCCCAGCGTGTCGCTGCCGTTCACAAAGGTAACGCTCTCACCGTTGGGCGGAGGACCAATCTGCGATGTCACGGTTGCGGTCAAAGTTATCGATTGACCCCAAGTGGCGGGATTCACGCTCGAGGAGAGCGAAACGGTGCTGATTCCAGCTACGGTGTCGGTCGGAAAGGTCGCGGCAATGACGGGAACAGACGCGCCACCCGCTTCGCGTCCGGGCGCATTGACATTGAAAGCGACGAATCCCACTTCGCCGGCGGGCGAGCCGCTCTGCAGCGCGAAGTCGTCGTTCGGATAGTCCGGACTCACGAAGAGCGGATCGGCGACGATGCTACCGTTATCCTCTCCCAGCGCCTGCCATCCGGCGAAGTCGAGATAGGTGTTGCTTGTGCAGGACGAATTGGAGGTGAAGAACGCCTTGGAGGGCAGGGTGCAATCAGCCGAACCGGCGTAGCAATACAGATTGTCGCTGTACAACTGCGCCGCCGTCAGGCCGCCTGATGGCGAATACGCGCACATGGATTGCACCGAGGAATTCGGCTCGTAATAAATCAGGTTCTTGCTGAAGTTGAATTGCAGGACGCCGTTGGCAGGAGGAGCGCAGCCTTGCTGCTTTCCGGCGTGTTCAAAGAAAGCGAAAATATTATTCTGAATTGTATTGGTGGTATCCGGCGTTTGCGGCCCGCAGGTTTGCGC
>JASICF010000628.1 GCA_030044775.1 Candidatus Sulfotelmatobacter sp.
CAGGTCGTCAAGCTGGCTTTTCAATCGGCGAGAGCTGAAAGCGCCCTCATCGCCGCGCAGCAGAAAGCCGGAGCGGCTCAACAAACTCCGCAGAGTACGCAGCAACAGAACCTGCAGGAGTTGGAAGCCAAGACCACGACACAGATCGATCAATTGCAATCGCAGATCGAAAACTTCAATAAGCAGATCGCGCGCACCTCCGGGTCGCGTGCCTCCGCTCTCGTTTCCAAACGCGATGCCGCGCAAGGCCAGTTGGATCTGCAGAAAGCACTTCTCGATGCCCTGCAGAAAATGACTTTGTTCGTAGAAAACAACGGCGAAATCGCGGGAGGTTTGGAAGGAAGCATCAATCAGCTCGCAAAATCGATTCCTGAGGTTTTCGGATCGAGCGCGTCCGCGCAGAAATCTGCAGCTCAGCCGGCCACGGCCACTAAGCCCACGTTGGCCAACTCCGGCGGCCTGATCAGCCAGGCCATGACTTTATACGACTACATGAGCGCGGTTCGTCAGATCGACGGCCTTGTTCAGCAAACCGACTACACTCGCAGCGTCGCCGATCGCTTGCGCATCCCGATTCGAGACGCCTTGCGCACCACCATCCAGGAAAGCCAGACCCTGGCTAATCAGCCTCCTGCCACCAACCCGCAGCAAATCGAGCAGGAACGGCAGAACTTCCAAAAGTTGACCGAGCACTTCAAGCAGCTTTCTGCAACGATCTTGCCCTTGAGCCAGGAAATGGTCGTCCTCAATGATGCCAGCACCAATTTCAAAGAGTGGCACAGCTCGATCCTCAGCGAGTCGAAATATGTCTTCCGGTCCGTGCTGTTGCGGGTGTCAGCGATTGTTTTGGCGTTGATCGTCATCCTCGTGCTATCGGAAATCTGGCGTCGCATCACCTTCCGTTATATCGGCGACCCTCGCCGGCGCCGGCAATTTCTGGTCATGCGCCGGGTGGTGATCGGCGTCATGATCGTTATCGTTCTCATTCTCGGCTTCGTCAGCGAGTTCAGCTCACTGGCCACATTCGCCGGATTCATCACCGCGGGCATCGCCGTTGGGCTGCAAGCGGTCTTGCTCTCGGTCGCTGCGTACTTCTTCATCATCGGACGCTACGGCATTCGCGTCGGCGACCGCATCAGCGTTGCCGGTGTCACCGGCGATGTCGTCGATATCGGCCTGGTCCGCCTTTACATGATGGAGCTCGCTGGCACCGGAGTAGACTTTTATCCCACTGGACGCGTCGTAGTATTTTCCAACTCCGTGCTTTTCCAAGCCGGAACGCCGCTGTTTAAACAGATTCCCGGCACCGAATATTCCTGGCACGAAGTCGTGGCGCAAATTGCGCCGCAGGGCAATCACAAGGCGGCGCAGCAAAAGCTGATCGCCGTGGTCAACGATGTCTATTCCAAATATCAGCGCGAAATTCAGCGTCAGCATCAAGGCATCGAGCGCCGCGTCGATATTCAGCTCGACGTGCCCCGCCCTGAGGCTCGCCTTCAGTTCGCCGATGCCGGCCTCGAATTGCTCGTGCGCTATCCGGTAGACATTCGCAAGGCGCCGGAGATTGACGAAGAGATGACGCGAAAACTTCTTGAACTGGTCGAGACCGATGAGGCCCTGAAAGCCGCTGTTGCCGGCACGCCGAAAATCCGTGCCGTAGTGAAAGGTTAAGCGAAAATACTGAATTTGCGAGCCGAATTGTATGTTCGGAAGTGAAATATGGCTGTGATTTCCTTAAAGGTCAACAGCCGCGTTCGCACGGTCGAGGTTGATCCGCCGACGCCGCTGCTTTACGTGCTAAGCGACGAACTGCATCTATCCGGGCCCAAGTTCGGTTGCGGCCTTGCGCAGTGCGGCGCGTGCAGTGTCCTGCTGCAGGGCAAAGTGATCCGCTCTTGCGTCACTCCGGTGAGCGCCGTGAAAGATCAGGAAATCACCACGCTCGAAGGATTGGGAACTCCCGAAAAGCCGCACGCCATTCAACAAGCATTCATCGACGAAGGCGCGGTCCAGTGCGGCTTCTGTCTCAGCGGCGTAATCCTCACTGCAAAAGCTTTGCTCGATGAGAAACCGCAAGCTTCCGACGAGCAGATTCGCGACTCCTTTTCGAACGTGCTTTGCCGCTGCTTCGCCCACACCCGCATGATGCGAGCGATAAAACGCTACCAGGCTGGCCTGCGATGAAAAGTGAATTTTCCCGCCGCGATTTTCTCAAAGCTTCCGGCGCCCTCGTTGTGAGCTTTAGTGACGTTGCTGTAATTGATCCGCTTTCCTTTGGCCAGGGCCCGTTCGATACGCATCCTTCGCACATCGACCCCGAAAAGCTCGACTCGTGGCTTGCCATCTCCGCCGACGGCAGCGTAACCGCATATACCGGGAAATGCGATTTTGGGCAGGGAATGTACACTGCGCAAACCCAACTGGTCGCCGAAGAATTGTGCGTGCCCCTCGATCGCGTCAAACTGATTCAGTGCGATACCGCCATTACCCCCGATCAGGGAACCACCTCCGGCAGTCAATCCTCGCCGACCAATTTCAACACCCGCAATCTTGCGCAGGCTGCGGCGACCGCGCGCGAAGCGCTGCTTGCCATGGCGGGGGCAAAATTGGCTGTGCCTGCCGATCAACTCGAAGTCGATAACGGCATCGTTTCCGCGACTAACGGAAAGCGCGTCAGCTACAGCGAATTGATTGGCGGCAAACATTTCAATATCAATGTGGACCCCAATGCGAAGCGCCGTTCGCCGGGCGAATGGAAGATTCTCGGCAAACCCGTGCCCTCGATGGATCGCGTTGCCCTCATGACCGGCACATTCGAATTTGTCCACAACGTGCATGTACCCGGGATGGTCCACGGCCGGGTCGTGCGTCCTCCCGACCCCGCTGCAACTCTCGCGTATGTCGATCACGATTCAGTGAAGGAAATTCCCGGCATTATTCAGGTCGTCGTGCGCAAAAACTTTGTCGGCGTGGTCGCCGAAAAACAATGGCAGGCCGCGCAAGCCGCCGAGAAGCTGAAAGTCACCTGGAAGCTCGGCCCGGCCCTCCCGCCGCAGAACGATTTTTACGAGTACATTCGCCGTCGGCCGTCGCGGGCTACCATGCTTGTGAACTCTAATGACGTCGATGAAAAGTTGAAAACCGCGGCAAAGGTTTTGCAGGCTTCGTACGTTTATCCCTACCAGGCGCACGGTTCCATCGGATCCTCCTGTGCCGTCGCCGATGTGCGAGCCGATCGCGCCACCATCTGGTCGCCCACGCAGTCGGTCTATC
Organism: Candidatus Sulfotelmatobacter sp.; assembly: GCA_030044775.1. Lineage (GTDB taxonomy): Bacteria > Acidobacteriota > Terriglobia > Terriglobales > Acidobacteriaceae > Sulfotelmatobacter. The sequence goes on from JASICF010000628.1 coordinate 3,274, forward strand.
CAACGCAACATGGCATTTCCGCTCTCACGGGCTTGCCTCTCGAGAAGGTCCGCGTCATTTTTGTTCGCGGCTCCGGTTGTTATGGACTTAACGCTGCCGATACGGTCTCTTACGATGCGGCGCTGCTCTCGCAAGCCGTGCGCCGTCCGGTGCGTGTGCAGCTCACGCGCAAAGACGAATTCATCTCCGAAAATTACGGTTCCTCCTGCGTCATTGAACAACGAGCCGCCATCGATGCAAAAGACACAATCACGGCGTGGGATTGCGAGTCGTGGTCGGCGTCACGCGGAGGGAGGCCGGGTTACGATCAGCCTGGCAATGTGATGACCGGCATGCTCGTTGGCTTTGATCCCGAGACCGTCAAACCCCAAGTCGCCATCGAGGTTGCCGAAGAATTGAGCAACCGCAGCAATATCGTGCCTTCGTATCTGGCGGGATGCGTCAACGGCAAATGCGCCGGCGGCGGTTCGATCCGCAGCGAGCGGGTTCTCTCGCGCTCGGTCAACTCGCCTTTCTTCACCGGACCGCTGCGCTCGCCTCTCCGCCTGCAAAACACATTCGCTCACGAATGTTTTATGGATGAGATCGCCGCCTCGGTGAAAGCCGATCCGGTCGCATACCGCCTGCAGCACCTGGCCGAAACCCGCATCATCGATGTCCTGCGAGCGGCCGCGAAAGCGGCGGATTGGCAGGCACGTCCTTCGCCTCGGCGTGAAAATCTGCGAACCGGCACAGTCACTGGTCGGGGTATCGCCTGCGTTGCCTATGAGGGCGATAACGGCTATGCTGCCCTGGTTGCCGAAGTCGAGGTCGACCTGGCTAGCGGTGTCGTTCAACC
>JASICF010000629.1 GCA_030044775.1 Candidatus Sulfotelmatobacter sp.
CATTACGGGTTTTATGTCGGTTGCGGTGAAAGCCGCGGGATGGGCCATGCTGCTCCGCATTCTGCTCTGGGGGCTTTATCCCATGCGTCCGGTGTGGGCGCCTATGCTGGTGTTCGTTTCGATTGCCACCATGACCGGAGCAAACTTCGCCGCGCTCACCGAGTCGAACACCAAGCGACTGCTCGCATATTCGTCCATCGCGCATGTCGGCTACATGCTGCTGGGCTTGATCGCTGGCACGGCCTATGAGCTGAATCCCGATGGCTACAAGGGCATTCTGATTTATCTGTTGGTCTACACCTTCATGAACCTCGGCGCCTTTGGCGTCATCACCTCGCTGCGGCATCGTAACGTGATCGGCGACGAACTCGATGACCTGAACGGCCTTTATGCGCGCGCGCCCGTCGAAGCTGTGCTCATGCTGATCTTCCTGCTTTCCCTGGCCGGAATTCCGCCGCTGGCGGGTTTCTACGGCAAGTATTTTATTTTTCTCAGCCTGATCGAGAGCGGACATTACGCCCTAGCCTCGCTGGGCGTCCTCTACTCCGTCTTTGGCCTGTATTACTACTTGAAGATGGCCAACGCCATGTTCATGGGCCAGCCGGAAGAAGAGGGCAGGCTGCCGGTGAGCTGGAGCATGCGTACCGCGTTGGCGATCACCGCATTCGCCACGGTTTTCATCGGAATCATGCCCGAACGCTTCATCGGCATCGCGGATTGGCTGATGGGCATTACAAGGAATCCATCGGTCGCGCAACTAATGCATTGAAACTCTGAGCGCGCTGCATTCTTCGCTCACGCTGATAAACTCAGGTCGATAAATGCAGGTTTATGTCCTCTCCACCTCAGCGCCATCCTGATCAGCAGAGCTCGGAACGGAAGGACAATTTCTGGGTGCAGGCAGCCCGCTACAGCGAATTGGCGATGATTTTTCCGGCAGCTGTAGTCGTCGGGTGGCTCTCCGGTGCAGCTCTCGATCGTCGGCTGCATACGAGCTGGCTCTATATTGTCGGACTCATTCTCGGCGCAATAGCCGGCTTTGCCCAGTTGATTCGCATGGTAATCCGCGACTTGAAGTGAGTCGGGAACATCATCCTTCGGTCACTTTGCCTTGATGCAGCTCCATCATCCTTTCATTTAGCATACTTTCCGATTCCGAGACCGCGATGCCTGCCAATCCAGAGAAAAACGAAGCAAACGCGTTGTCCGCGTCAGCTTCGGTGTCTGAAGCTTTTTATTCTGGTGCACTCCAACGGATCAGCAAGTTTATGTTGGCGATTTCCCTGCCACTAATTGCGGTCGCATGGTGGAACTTCAGCTGGCGCGTTGCCCTGGGGCTTGGTCTGGGATGCCTGATTGCGTATGTGAACTTTTTCTGGCTGAAGCGCGCGATCGCGGGCTTCGCCGACCGCGCCACCGGAACAGCAACACCAGGATCAGGGCAGGGAGTCGTGTTTCGCTTCCTGCTGCGCTATGTTTTGATGGCCCTCGGGGCCTATGCTATATTGACTGTTTCACCCGCGAGCCTGCACGGGCTTCTTGCGGGCTTATTTTTGCCCGTTGGAGCCATTCTGTGTGAAGCCGTCTACGAACTGTATGCTGCGATGGCACGCGGGCTATAGGCAATTCATTAACGGAGAATTGGCGGTTCGGTAGCTTCTTATGCCTGAGCAACTCTGGTTCACGCACCTGTTGAACAGTCTATTTGCGGGGGTCGTTACGCCTTTCCTGCGGTTGCTCCACATCCAGCCAAAATATGCGGATGCCCCTATTTCCAACTCCTTTGCGATGGAGTTCCTGATCTTTGGGTTTCTACTGATCGTATTTGTTCTGCTGCGCTCGCGGTTGTCGGTTGACAATCCCGGCAGCCTTCAACATACGTTCGAATGGCTGGAGGGTCTGATTCAGGACCAGAGCAATGAAATCATCGGTCATCACAGCGAGCCGTATACCGCGTTCTTGATGACGCTGGCGCTCTTCATTCTTTGCGCGAATTTGCTTGGGCTCATTCCGAGCTTCGAGTCGCCAACGGCGGTACCGATTGTGCCCCTGGGATGCGCCATCGGAGCGTTCTTCTATTACCAGACACAAGGATTCAAGCACGCGGGTATCAAATACCTGGCCCACTTTGCCGGGCCGATGCCGGCCTTGGCGCCACTGATGGTGCCGATTGAACTCATCAGCCACCTCGCGCGCGTGCTTTCGCTGACGATTCGTCTCTTCGCGAATATGTACGCGGGTGACATGGTCACTCTGGTTTTTATTTCGCTGCTGCCGATCGCTTTTCCGATCCCGTTTTTGATATTGCATATTTTTGTTTCCCTGCTGCAGACGTATATTTTTGTCCTGCTGACCACGGTGTATTTGCAGGGCGCAGTTTCGGAAGGGCATTAAAGGCTTTCGTGGCTTCAGTCCGCGAGTTCGAATTGTCATTCTGAGCGAGGCGAAGAATCTGTGCATTTGATTTTTGGTCAGAAAGTAAAATGCATAGATCCTTCGATTCGCAAAAAACGCGAATCTCAGGATGACATGTTTGCGTTTCCAGGATTTGCGACTTCGCCGCAAGCGTGAGGGCGCCTGCACGGTATGGCGTCAACCACCCACTGGCGGTATTTCATACTAGGAGAAACACAATGAGTAAATTAGGTAAGTTGTTCATGGCGCTTTCCGTGCTCTCGTTTGCGGTGCCTGCGTTTGCGCAGGGCGGAGCTGAGGCAGGAACCAACTGGGTGGCCATCGCTGCAGGGTTTTCCATGGCATTTGCGTCGGGCATTTGCGCCTTGGCGCAAGGCAAGGCGACGGCCTCGGCCGCCGAAAGTCTGGCTCGCAATCCTGCTGCGCGTCCGGGAATTCAGCTGGCCTTGATTCTGGGCCTGGCCTTGATTGAGTCCCTGGCACTGTACACGCTGGTGATCATCTTCGTAAAGGTGAAGTAGGCGTTCCCGACTTGATTCTCACAACAAAGCCTCTGCTTTCGCAGAGGCTTTTATTTTTGTAGAGGCAGCCGTGAGGCGGCGTTCAGTTTTTTCTCTGTCCGACCCAGTCGTCTTCCTTCTTTTGCGGAACGCGGTTGAGCGCTTCGACCAGCAAGCGGCGCAAACGATAGCGGCTTTCAAGATCGGTGCTGACGATTTCAAATCCGACTTCATTCACCCGAGCCCGCCGCAGCAGCACGTGCGCCCTGATCTTGGTTCTCACGCCGAGCGAAATTTCCAGGTCGGCTTCGCTGCCGATGCGGAGATTATCTTCTTTTGTGCCCATGCCTCCGCCGAGGCTCAATTCGCGAATCAGGATTTTGGATTTTCCCCATGAGCTCCCAATCGTCGCCGGCACCGTGCGCGCCAGAACCATGCGCTCGTAGCGCCGCTGCCGTACCCACGGGCACGCCGGAGCGGTATCGAGAGGGGCGATGGCCAGTTCGGAAGGTTCGAGGCTGCTGTCGGAAAGAATCTGCGCGCTGTAACGCGGATCGGTCTTGGCCAGCGATTGCGCGGCAGCGATTCGCAACTCGCGGTGGTGAACCCATCCGAAAGTTTTCTTGGATTCGACAATTTCCCGCAATAGCGTCAGCGATTCGTTATCGCGCAGCCGGCCCAACGATTCAATCGCCTTCAACTGGATAAACGGAGAGCGCGACGCGGCTTCGCCCGGCCGTGCCATCGCCTGCAGCGGAGGTGCGGCAGTCAAATCTCCGCTCATGCCGATTTCATCGATGGTCTCGGGCAGGACTAGCGAGTCCAGAATCTCTGCCAGCTCCAATAATGTGCGGCCGCGGTCGGGCGCGGCTCCGTAAGCAATCTGGCGCACTACAATGTCGTGATAAAAGCGGTTCCACTCCGGCATCCGCACGGGCAACAGCTCAAGCAGCGTTCCCACGTCGAGACGGCTGAGCAAGCCTACTACCGCCGAAGCTTGCCGAGACTGCCCCGTGCGCAAAATCTCGCGTAGCTGCACAAGCGCCGGGCTTCCCAATTCCTTCACCAACTCGACCATGCGGTCGCATTCATCACGCCGCATGCAGCGGAAGAATCGATCGGCAAGGTGTTCGGCTCCCGATTGGCAGGTACGCCTGAGAATCAAAAGCAAATCCTCCGGCATGGGGTCGGAGCGCAGCGCTTCTTCAATGAACTCGGGTATGCGATTCTCGACCCCTACGCGCGGGCGCAGGTCGTTGACCATGACCGGACGTTGCTGCAGCAGGGCTTCCATAGCGGCGCACACCTCGTTCACGGCCGGGTAGTTCTTGGCCGAGCTGGCTTCCTGGCTGAGGCGGACAAAAGCCGCGCTCAACAGGCTTTGCAGCTCTGCATCTTTTTCCACGCAAATCTGCTGGGTTACTTTGCGGATGGCGCCAGCAAGTGCTTCGCCGCCCAGTCGCGCGTACAGATCGGCGATCTGGCTGAGCCCAATCGCGGTCTTGCGGCGTGGTTCCGAGTCTTTCGCCGTCACACAGCCGGCATAATTGTTCAAAATATCCGCGGAGGTGCGCTTGTCGTCACGGTCGAGCAATACCTCGACAAACTGCCGCAGGTTGCGCGGGGGCACGCACGGAGCCTCGTTCGAGAGCAATACCGTCTTCTTGCCCGATTCCGGAACCTCGGCCCAGAACATCCGGTCGAGAATATCGGCATGCGACTCGACCAGAATGCCGGCCTTGTTCATCTTCTCTTCTTGAATCTTGAGAATCTGGCGCAATGAGTCCATCTGCCGGCTCATGTGCTCCATCATCTGATGCACGGCATTGACCTTGACTTCGCCTTTGGAATAGCGGTCGAGCGCGAAACGAATCGCCATGTGCTCGGCCGCTTTCATCAGCAGCGGCGCATCTTCTTCCTGATCCTTGGTCGCTTTGGCCGCCAGGCTTCCCAACAGTTGTTGCAGGTTCAGGCGCGTGTTCGGATCGGCTTCGCCTAGATCCTTCTGCAGATCTTCGGGAGTGATGCTCTCAGCTTGCGCCTGCCCGAATCGAGTGAGCAGCCGGATCGCCTGGATGACTTCCGCCTCCTGCAGGGGAACAACCGTTCCTTCCCATGCCGGAGCAGTCCCCGTTCCCATTGCTTGTCCCATCGCGCCTTTTACAGCGCTATTCGGAACGCTGCCGAAAGGAACCACTGCGCCCGGCTGCGTCTGGACCGTTCCTCCGGTATTGGCGCCTTCAGCCGCAGCGATCAACTGCAACAGTTTCTGCGGGTCGTTCAGCCACTGCTTGAATTCAGGCCCAAGGGTTTGTGCTGCAATCTGCGCGGCAACGCTGATATCTCCCGTCAGCGGGTCGGCAGCGACAAATTTTACTTCGTTGATCTTGATCGTGCTCTGTTTGCCGGCGCTGCTTAACGCTTCTTTGATTTGCTTGGATACATCCTGCGCTTTGGAACCCGCGAGAGTAAAAGCCCGCACCAGGCGGGTGAAGTCTTCGATGGTGACGTCTTTGGAAAAGTGCAGGCTAGCCAAGCCTGCGGTGGTCAAGAGTTGGCCGAAGCTGCGCTCTACCTGTCCGGTTTCCAGAGGTACGCCATCCAACAGTAATTTGTTATCCGAAACGCCCAGCAGAAAGCCACCCTCACCTGCGGCCGGCAGCCCATGTTGCAGCTCATTCCAGGTAACCTCGAACTGCGCTTCGGTGCGTTTATGCTCGTACCCGTACATCCGGGCGTACTTGATCAGGATGTTTAAGCTGTGGACGAACGCTCGCGCCGAGGCGGCACGGTTGGCATGAAATGTGGTCGCGTTGTCGATAAAACACCCCTACCCGAGCTCGGACTGCCCGATAAAAGGTTAAATCCGCGAGGTAAGGTGCCGCATGTTACGGAGGTAATGGAACAATTCTCGCTCGACCCACTGCCGGGGCCTTTCTTGTCGCTCTCCGCGCCCCGCACACCAACGGCAACCGCGCTGTCAGGTCCGGCACTGGCGCTGGCGGCCATCTCCGGCGACAATGATAGGTTGCGTATTTTTGAGTAGGAGCTCCATTGACTTCGGGAAATGGCAGAAACCCGCGATCTAAGCAGACCGGGCTCCGTTACTGGATGCTGCGAGTGCTGGAGGAATGCGACAACGCCGCCGCCGACTTCAGCCCTGATCCGGTGCACGACCTGCGCGTCTCCTTGCGCCGCTGCCGTTCGCTTGCCGACGGATTGATGGCGCTCGATCCCGATCCCAATTGGAAGGCCATGAAGAAGGCGGGCAAGCGGCTGTTCCAGCGGCTCGGTGATCTTCGCGACACTCATGTGATGGAGGAATGGATCGACAAGTTGGATCCTGCAAACGGAAGCGCTCCCGCTGCGGACGAAGGAACGCCCCCGTCGCCCACAGCGAATTACGACTCCGCTGCCTCCTCCGACGGTCGGCCCGCTTTGCCCGACCCCACGCAAGCTCTGCGGAAAATACTTGATCTGCGGGAACAGGAACAGAAACAGGAGGCGAAAGCGGCCGTCGACGGCTTCGATCGAAAGCAATGGCGGCAGTGGAGCAAGATGCTTCCTGCGCGCGCATCGCATTTTCGGCTGGGCAGCGCGCTCTTCAAGCATCTCGCCTTGGAACGCTGGATGGAGGCGCGGGAACTGCACAAGCGCGCCATGCGCAACCGTTCCCGGACCGCGTTGCACGCGCTGCGCATTGGCATCAAGCGATTTCGATACATCGTGGAAAATTTTCTTCCTGCCGAGCACAAGGCATGGAGCGACGACCTGAAAGAAATGCAGGATTTGCTGGGCGAGGTGCATGACCTCGATGTCCTCTGGTCGACTGCCCTTTCATCCCGTGTTTTTGCCGATGCGCATTCGCGAAGCCTTTGGCACGAGCGCATCCTTGGCGAGCGTACCCGGCGTGTTCAACGCTATCGCGAGAAGATGGTCGGCCCGAATTCTCTTTGGGAGCTGTGGCGCGCCGCATTGCCGCAAGGTAAGCAAATCGAAGTGCTTGCCCTGCGAAGAATGAAGCTGTGGGCAGGCGGACTCGATCCTGATTTTCCGCACTCAGAGCACGTCGCGCGCCTCGCCTTGCAGCTTTACGACGGGCTTTTGCGGTTATCCTGGCGGCCGGCTGCGGACCCTGCGTCAGCCCGTTCCAGTCTGTTAGCCGCAGCCTTGTTGCACGATGTAGGCAAATCAGATGGGGAAAAAGATCATCAGAAGAGATCGCTCGACTTGATTCGCAAACATCAAGGTCCGCTCGGCTGGAGTGAAAATGATCTGCAACGCGCAGCCATTGTTGCTCGTTTTCACCAGGGAGTTTTACCTGCGCGCAAGCACAAGCTGTTGCGCGACCTGCTTCCCG
>JASICF010000630.1 GCA_030044775.1 Candidatus Sulfotelmatobacter sp.
CGCGAAGCCATCGCCGCAACTGTGAAGAAGACGAACAAAGTGATCATCCTCCACGAGCACTCCCGTACCGGAGGCCTCGCCGGCGAGATTGCAGCCATCATTAACGAAGAAGCTTTCGACGATCTCGACGGCCCCATCGTCCGCATCACCGGCCTCGATTCCGCAATCCCGTTTTCTCCGCCTCAGGAAGAGCACTACTTGCCGAAGGTGAGTCACATCGTAAGCGAAGCCCGCCGGCTGAAGGCGTACTGAATTCCCCGGAATGCCAAGAGACATGTGGGGACAGTCGCCCTCGGCTGTCCGGTCGAGCGAAGCTCGACCACGCTTTCTCACCCCTTCCAGGGGAATCAGCCAGCAAGCGGTTTTCTCAAAGCTAGCGCCCTACCCCGTTCATCTGCCACAATATCTCCTTCATAATTTTGAGATCACAAAATGGGATCTCAAATGGAGGACTCATGGGCAAGTTTTTCGTCGGCGTAATCCTCACACTCATCATTCTGATTCTTGGTTTCCTCGGCGCCGCCGTTCTCGGTTTCATTCCCACTTACGCAAACGTCGCGCCGCCGCACTGGGAGCATCACCTTGCCAATGCAGCCGTCGACGCATCGATGGAGCGTCACGCTCCTCACATCAACAACCCGCTTCCGCCCAGCGATCAAAACTATGAAGACGCAATGAAGCTCTATACCATGAATTGCGCGCTCTGCCATGGCACGCTCGATCGCAAGCCGGCGCAAATCGGAAATTCCTTTTACCCGCCTGCTCCAGACCTGGTGGCCGATCCGCCCGACGATCCTGAATGGCACACCTTCTACACGATTCGCACCGGCGTCCGCTACACCGGCATGCCAGCGTGGGAAAAAGTTCTCAGCGAGCAGGACATATGGAAGCTCACCAGCTTCCTCTCTCACATGGATAAATTGCCGCCCGCGGTGCAGGATTATTGGAAGACAAACTTCGGCGTCGCTCCGCCGGCGGGCGAGGACGAGAAAAACTAAAAAACAGAAGATTGCTAGTGTTTTCAGCCGGGAAACGGGCGCGGCATTCCATCTTGCCGCAAGCGACCCTCGTCGCTCGATATAATGTTTGTTTGCGCACGTCCTGGCGTTAACGCTAGGACGAGTGGAAGGAAACTCATGCCAACTGACATCATCATGCCGCAGATGGGCGAATCCATCGTTGAAGGCACAATCACAAAGTGGCTGAAGCAGCCTGGCGACAAAGTTCAGCGCGACGAGCCACTGTTCGAAATTTCTACCGACAAGGTCGATGCCGAAATTCCCGCGCCCGCTTCGGGAGTTCTTCAGGAAATCAAAATCGCCGAAGGCACGACGGTCGGCGTAAATACCGTCGTTGGCACGATCGCTGTCGATGGCGAAGCCGCCGCCCCTGCCAAGTCCTCTGCTGTACCAACCAGACAGCCTTCTGCAAAACCATCCGTAGAACCTTTAGAGCAGAAGCTTCCTACTGCACCAAGTGCATCGGTTGGCGCGCCTCCCGCACCCGCACAGGCCGCAGAGGCCGACGAAGAGACTCGCTCATCCCCCCTCGTACGCAAAATCGCACGCGAACATGGCATCAGCCTCTCGCAAATTTCTGGCACCGGGCTCGGCGGCCGAATCACGAAGCAAGACATTCTTTCTTTTATCGAAAGGGGAGCCCCCGCAGCTCCAGCTGATTTCTCGAGGCCGGCCCCAGCCGCGCCCTTGACTGCGACCCCACCTGCTTCCGCGCCAGCGCCGGCCCCATATCCCGGTGACCTCGTTCCTATGTCGAACATGCGCAAGATAATCGCCAAGCACATGATCGAGTCGCGCCGCACCAGCGCGCATGTTCACTGCATGTACGAAGTCGATTTCACGCGCATCGTCAACCTGCGCAACAAGCAAAAGTCGGGATTCGAGCAGCGCCACAACGTCCGCCTGACGATGATGCCTTTCTTCGTTCGCGCGGCAATCATTGCGCTGCAACAGTGGCCCATCATCAATGCTGCAATCGAAGGCGAGAACATCCGCTACCACCGCAACATCAACGTCGGCATCGCCGTCGCGCTCGATTGGGGCCTCATCGTTCCTGTTCTCAAGAATGCCGGCGATCTTAACTTTCTCGGCTTGCAGCGCGGCATCACCGATCTCGGCGAACGCGCTCGCACCAAAAAGCTCAAGCCCGAAGATGTCGAAGGTTCTACCTTCACCGTCACTAATCCAGGCCAATTTGGCGCGGTCTTCGGCCTTCCTATCATCAACCAGCCAAATTCGGCCATCATGGGCGTGGGAGGCATCACGAAAATGCCGCTTGTCGTCACTGACAAGGATGGCAACGACTCCATCGCCATCCGTTCAGTCGTTCATCTCACGCTCGGCTACGATCACCGCCTCATCGACGGTGCCGTCGCTGATCAATTTATGGCGCAGGTAAAAAAGAATCTCGAGAATTGGAACGAGGACGTCGGCTAGGCGGACTGGGAAGAAGCCTGCGAACTCTGAACAGGTCCTGGCTTGTTCCACGTTGAGGCATTAAGGCACATCACTGTGCCGTCGATGATTTCAGAGATCCCATCACGGAACTTTTCCGGATCCACAATCTCCCGTGCTGCGATCGCATCTGCCATACTCAGCGCATTCTGCAGAAATGACATCGCCGCATCTTTTTTTTCTGCCCCGGTCTTGCTGCCGAACAAACTTTCAATACCGTTCACCAGCGCAGGCACGAACGCGATGCCCCGTAATAATTGCGATAAGAAATCCATGGCCATCTCCGTATGCGAAACATTTATGCAAAACAAGGGCAGCCATACTGTTTCGACTGGCTGCCCGTCTCCTGCCCTCAGGACTAAGTTAAGCTCGCCAGCACATCGTTCAGGGTTGTCAGGTTCGGATCCGCGCTGTCCGTCTTGGCGGCGATCGTCGTGAGACATATTTTCAGTTCATATGCTTTGGTCAATGCCAACGCCAGCATCCCTGGCATGTCCAGGCCATACGCCGTCGCGTCCGCAAGTGTATTCGCCGTGGGCGCACTCACGTTCTTCAAGTTAGTGATGATCGTTGTGCTTGGTACCGTACTCATATTCTTCTCCTCTTTATTTATTTCATCCAATACTTGTGCAGGGCGATGGCCAGGCTAATTGCCGCGCTGATCGCCCCATTTACCACGCGATTGTGGAAGCTGTTGCGCACATCGTTTCTCTCCAGAACGGCAATCTTGTCTTCCATCACCTTCACCCTCCCCGGCTGCCCGTTTCCCACCAGGCTGTCCATCTTCGTTTCAAGCCGAATCAGTTTGTCCAACACTTCCCGCTGAAACTC
>JASICF010000631.1 GCA_030044775.1 Candidatus Sulfotelmatobacter sp.
TCGGAGTGATTTCGAAGACGTTCCCGTAGCCGTTGGTGATCGGCTCCCCGTATCCGGCTGTTGTCCCGTAGAGGTTCCCGTTCTCGCCCTGAACAAGAGACACGTAATAAGGAAACGAGCCATCAATCCCCTGAAAACTTAGGAGGCTATTGAACGTCTGCGCCCGAGCCACTACTGCCGCAGAGCATAACCCGAGAACGGTGCATACCATTCTTCTCCAGAAGCCAGGTTGCCACGCTCCGCGCCTGGGTATAGGAGGGAACCGTCCAGAGCTTTGTTGTGTCGCCATCGGAGTCCTCCATCGCTGAAATTCGCGCTTCGGCCTGGGCACAAGGCCCACGCCCGGGTTCGGAACACAACAGGGACGAGCCGCAAAGGGAAGGGTCATGCAGCGGCCGGTTAGTCAAGCATTATCCCCATATCGCATCTGTGCCGTCAACACGCAAGCTGCAGGCAGCGCGCCAAGCAAAATCCAGCGCTAGCCCGCTCGGGCCATCCCCATCCGTGATTTCGGCAGTAACTTGCGTTCCCGCATTCTCTCTGTTCCACTGAATCATCCCGCACCGAGAGAAACTCCATGGACGCAACCGTAATTCAGGGCGCAATGATTCTGCTGTTTATCGTCGGAGTCCTCGTCTACTCCGTCATGCTCTACAACGAACTCGTGCGTCTGCGCAACGATAACGACCGCGCCTGGGCCAACATCGATGTGCTCCTCAAGCAGCGCCACGATGAGATCCCCAACCTCGTCGAAACCGTCAAGGGATATATGCAGCACGAGCAGCAAACCCTGCTCGCCGTCACCCAGGCCCGCACCGCATCCATCGCCGCCGCCAGCATCCGCCAGAAAGCCCAGGCCGATCTGGCCATGACCGGCGCTCTACGCGGCCTGTTCGCAGTCGCCGAAAATTATCCTCAGCTCAAGGCCAACGAGAATTTTCTCAAACTGCAGACCCGCATCAGCGATCTCGAAGAACGCATCGCCGACCGCCGAGAATTTTTCAACGACGACGTCAACACCTACAACACCCGCATCGGCCAGATTCCCTACGTTTTCGTCGCCAGCTTCATGGAGCTGAAACGGCGCGACATGTTCCAGGTCTCTGACGAAGATCGCCGCCTGGTCGAAGTCAAATTCCAGAACCAGAACGCGGCCGGCGCGTAACTGTACTTTCACCCGCGCGTCATCCTGCATAATCTCCTCTACATTGTCATCCTGAGCGGAACTTCTTCGCGCAAAGCGCGAAAGAAGCGTAGCCGAAGGACCTCAGCGGCTTTTCTTGCCTGATACGCCTTCAACATTTTCCCCATCCAGATAATTCCAACAATCCCTTCCTCCGTTTCTCCGCAACTAACCTGAAATGGGCGACTACACTATTTCAAAGAGAGGTCGATGAACATGAATAATCTGCTGAAATCCGTTCTCAAAACCGTCGTTTATATTCTCGAACAGACGGAAGATACCGCGGGAGAAGTGCGCCATCGCGTCTCGAAAGGCGTTAACCGCGTGAGCGATCGTATGTCCGATTTGCGCGACCAGGCGCAGGATTTCTATTCCCCGGATCATACCTTGCGCAACGTTCTCACCTTCGTGGCGGGAGTCGGCGTTGGCGTCGCGACTGCAGTCTTATTCGCGCCCGCCAGCGGCGACGAAATTCGCAGCCAGATCGGCGAAAAGGTTCATGACATCCGTGACCGCGTCCGCGACCGCTTCTCTGAGTCGAGCGCAGGACCGGCCACCGGCACCGAGGGCGAATAATCTTGTTCTGATGTTTGGCTTGAACCCTGCACGCAAGACATTTTGAGCAGAGTGTTTTGAGAGGGCACGGCTTCCAGCCGTGCCTTCGAACTCGCCTTCGACGAATAAGCGATTACGCCAGCAGCTTGGCGGCATCCTTCGCAAAATACGTCAGGATCATGCTCGCTCCGGCGCGTCGAATGCTCTGCAGCGATTCCATCATCACGCGTTCGCGCTCGATCCAGCCATTCCGCGCCGCCGCCTCGATCATCGCGTACTCGCCTGAAACCTGATATGCCGCCAGCGGTAAATCGAAACGCAGTCGCGCCGCCGCAATCACGTCGAGATATGGCATCGCGGGTTTCACCATAATCATGTCCGCGCCTTCTTCAATGTCCAGCTCGATTTCGCGCATCGCTTCCCGCAGATTCGCTCCATCCATCTGGTAAGAACGCCGGTCGCCGAATTGCGGCGCGGAATCGGCAGCTTCACGGAACGGTCCGTAAAATCCGGATGCAAACTTCGCCGCGTAAGAAAGTATTGGGGTGTTGATGAAATCCGCGTCATCCAGCGCCCGCCGGATCGCCGCCACTCGTCCATCCATCATGTCCGACGGCGCAATCACATCGACGCCCGCCCGCGCCAGCGACACCGAAGTGCGTGCCAACAGCTCCAGGCTCGCATCGTTGTCGATTTCAAACTGCTGCTCAGCCCGCGCCGCAACTGCCGCAGCCATTCTCTCGATCGCCCGTTTCTTTTCCTTTGGGCTCGCCATAGTGATCGCCGCGGCGCCCAGTGACTTGGGGATTGCCCTCTTTCGCACAACCCCGCAATGCCCGTGAGACATGTATTCGCACAGGCACACATCCCCCATCAGAACCAGTTGCGGGACCTCCCGCTTCATCGCCCGCGCAGCTTGCTGCACGATGCCATCGTCGGCCCATGCCCCGGTGGCAACTTCGTCTTTCGTTTGCGGCAGCCCAAACAAAATCACCGCCGGCACGCCCATCGCCCGCACGCCTTCCGCCTCTTTCACCGCCTCATCCACCGACAAATTAAACACGCCCGGCATGGACCCGACTTCCTTGCGCACGCCTTCGCCGGGACAAACAAACATCGGGTAGACAAAGGCATCCGGAGTGAGGCGCGTTTCTCGAACCATACTTCGAAGCTGCTCAGTGCGGCGAAGCCGGCGAAGGCGCGTGATTGGGAAGGCCATAGATACCACCTGACGAAGCTGCCATCTGACAAGAAATTGCCCGGAACGCATTGATTCTAACAGGTTGCGGACGGTCGATCCTTGTGTTGTAAATCACAGCTCTTTGTGACCAAAGTAATCACCAGTTATCCGAAAGCGGTCTGGGAACCAACGGTTTCCTCTCTAGAATGAGAACGGATGAGTCCGCTCCAACGCTATCGCTGGTTTTTGCTGGCCGGCGGAGTCACGCTGGCATTCGCCGTCGTGTCGCTCACCGTTCCTCGCGGTCATGTTCTCTCCTCGATTTTTGATATCGGCTATTTCGTCTTCATGGTTGCGGCCTCCGCGGCGATGCTGGCCAACGCATGGTCCGAGCGCGGTGTCAACCGGACTTTCTGGGCCCTGATGGGCTCCGGCTGTTTTCTTTGGGCGTGCGATTCCGCCGCCTGGAATTATTACGAGGTTCTGCGCCACGCCCCAGTCCCGCGCGACTGGTTCATGAACGTTATTCTGTTTCTCCATCTGGTTCCGATGATTGCCGCTGTGGGCCTGCGTCCGCACCGCGCCGAGCGCGAACCGAGATTTCGCGGTGGCACACTGGAATTTCTCCTTCTCCTGGTTTGGTGGTTATTTCTCTATGCCTTCATCGTTTTCCCTCCGCAGTACGTGTCATTGAATCCCGTCCTGTACGAGAGAAACTCCGGTGCCCTCTATCTCACTGAAACCGGTGTGCTGATCCTGGTTATGGGCATCGCCGCTCGCCGTGCCACTGGCGGATGGAGATTGATCTATCTCAACCTGATGGCGGCCAGCACTCTTTACGCCCTCGACTCTCAGGGTCTCAGCCTCGCCATGGATACCGCGAACTACTATTCGGGTAGCCTTTACGATGTTCCCCTGATCGGTACGGTCTGCTGGCTCGCCGCGACCGCTCTAACAGCTCCGCAATGGAAACCCGAACCCGCGCCCCTCCACGATAACGACAAGTGGGGCGCCGTTGTCTTGCGCATGGCTACGCTCGCCATTCTTTCTTTGCCTGCTCTTGGGTTGTGGACCTTGCTCTGGGATCGTTCGCCGCTCGCTAGCCGCACCTTCCGCCTGTTCGCGGTGTTGGGCGCGATGCTTGTACTCGGGGCCTTCCTCTTTGTCCGGCAATACTTGCAGGATCGCGCGCTCATCGGCCTGCTCAATAATTCCCGCAACAGCTTCGAAAACGAACAGCGCTTGCAGTCTCATCTTGTACAGCGGGAAAAATTGGCCTCCCTCGGGCAGTTGGTTGCCGGAGCGGCGCAGGAAATCGATCAGCCTCTTACTGCGATCATGGATTATTCTGAAAAACTCTGGTCGCATGAGCGTCTTACTCCCGAGCAGGACGCGCTGGTCCGCAAGATTGTCGGCCACGCCCAGCGCACCCGCGATCTCATCGCCAACCTTTTGAGCTTTTCCCAGCAAAACCCCGCCGGGAAGAAAATGGTCGATCTTTCCATGCTCCTGCAGCGCAGCCTGCAGATGCGCGAGCTGCAATTGCACGAGCGCAACATTCGCATCGAAACTGCCATCGATGCCGCTCTTCCAGGCGTCTGGGGGGACGGCCACCGGCTGTTCCAGGCTTTCGTTCAGATCGTGGAAAATGCTCTCGACGCACTCGAAGAAGCCGGTGGCGGCATGCTCCGCGTTACCGCCCAGCACGAAAAAAACCAGATCGTTATACGCTTCTCCGATACCGGCCCCGGCATCAAAGAGCCCGACCGCGTTTTCGATCCCTTCTACACAACCAAACCCATCGGCAAAGGCACGGGCCTCGGCCTCAGCGCCGTGTACGGCGTCGTGCGCGACCATCAGGGCCAGATCACCTGCCACAACCAGGCGACAGGGGGAGCCGTTTTCCTGCTTCACCTCCCCGTAGCGGCGCAGCCGCTGGCGCAGGTAGCCGGAACAAGCGGGGACTAGACGCATTGCTGCAGGGACGTGAACTATGCTCGACCGCCTTTGGGACAAGCTCACCAGCTCAGACCCGCTGACTCGTGCCATGCGCGGGCCAGACCCCGATCGGTTGCCCCACCCTTATTCGCCGGGTTGCCCCCACCCTATATAGGCCGGGTTGCCCCACCCTTATCCGCGTTCTTTGCGGATAGGGTGGGCAACCTTCAATGTTGCAATTCGCTTGTCACCTGAGCAAGCCTCTTTTGCGCAGCGAAGGATCTGGTGGTGACCACTGAGCCTGCGCTGAGCGAGCGAAGGCACCGAATGGGCGCGTTTGGCCCGCTTCCCTATTGAGCCGCACCGCTAACCCTCTTTTTCCCATCAGGGAAATTTCCCCTTCGCTCTCCTGTACCATAAATGGCGATGTTTCTCGCCCACTCCTCCGCGCGCGTGCTCGAGTTTGAACTTCTCCGCGAACTCCTTGCCGGATTCGCGTCCTCCCCGCTGGGACAATCCAAAATTGCTGCCCTTGCGCCCTCCACCGACGCTTCCTGGATTCGCGAACAACACGAGCTCGCCGAAGAAATCTGCGAATACCGTCGCGTCGGCGGACGCTTCGAATTCACTGGCCTTCTCGACGTCACAAAATCGGTCGAAAAATCCCGAATCACCGGATCGGTTCTTGAGATCGCTGAAATTCGCGACATTCTGCTTGTCGTCAATCGCGCCGCGGAATGGCGGGAGATCGCCTTTCACCCTCCCGCTGCCATGCGTGCCGAATGGCTGCGCACCCGGGCACTTTCCGAAAGCATTGTCGACTTCGGCGCTTTCCTGCATTTTTTCCGCAACAAGATCGATCCCGACGGCGCGCTCGAAGACCGCGCTTCTCCCGGTCTTGCCCGCATCCGTCGCGAAATCGAAAAGCAGCGTCGGGAGATTCAGCAATCGTTACAGGGATATTTGCGCCGCTTGTCTGAAGGCGGCGCAGCGCAGGAAGAACTGATTACCATTCGCGGCGAACGTTTCGTCATCCCCGTCAAGGTCGAACAGAAACGCCGCGTGCAGGGTGTGGTGCACGGCGCCAGCTCCAGCGGTCAAAC
>JASICF010000632.1 GCA_030044775.1 Candidatus Sulfotelmatobacter sp.
TTTGCCGCGCACGACCAAACATTCCTGGGCGCAACCACCGGCCGGCGCTGGAAGTTGGTCCGCCCCTTCGTGCAAGACGATTGGCGCATTACGCCAAATCTTACTTTGAATCTGGGCTTCGCCTGGGCCATCGCGACTCCGGAGACTGAGGTTGAGAATCGTCAGGCGAATTACAATATTGCAAATCTCAAATGGTACGTGCCCAAAGGCAGCCCGGCCTTGGCGGGTTGCACAATTTGCATCCCGTCGAATGGCGATGTGGGGATTCAATTCGACAAGACAGCGCTAGAGCCGCGAATCGGATTTGCCTGGAAACCCAGCGGCAGTGACAAAACGGCGATTCGCGGAGGTTATGCGATCTTCCACGATTCAGCCTGGAATCAAGGTGGGCAGGGACTGTGGCAGAACCCGCCATTCTATGCCGAGGTGGACACATTCGGACTTTGCGCGACGCCGGGAGCCGCGGGCTGCGGACTTTCAAATGGGTTTCTTGTTCCGGCGGGCACGCCCTCTTCCACCGCGGTCCCAGGCGGCGCCGTGCTAAGTTCCCCGGTTGACCCCGCCGACTACACGGGAACGATTCAATCCGCGAACCTCAACTTCAAACAGGGCATGATCCAGCAGTTCAATCTCAACGTTGAGCGCCAGATGTCGGGGAACGTGGTGCTGACGGTCGGCTACGCCGGCTCCCGCAGTTCGCGCATCCTGACGAGCCAGGTGAATGAGAATATTTCGTCGCCCAGCGCCTGCGGTGTAGTTCACGGCTACACGCTCGGCTGCGGCTTTCCATCATTCCCCTACGCTGTCAACCAGCCCTTTGGCGGGGAATTTCAAAGCGTGGATAGTAATGACAGCATAGGCGCGGCCCGCTACGATTCGCTGCAGGTGAAGGCCGAGACGAAGAGCACGCGGCACGGCTTGTATGCGCTTCTCGGCTACACCTACTCCCGCAACTTTGATTCCGGCATGCCCGACGGTCTCGGCACAAATCCCGGCGCGATCTATTGGCCACTGCCGGGAGCAAACAAACTGGATTGGGGACTGTCGCAGTTGAACCTGAATGACAGCTTCACTGCCAGCATCCTTTACGATTTACCCATTGGCAAGGGCAAGCACTTCGGTGGCAACATGAACGGAGTCGCCAACGCCGTCCTGGGGAACTGGCAGGTGAATCTGATTGAGAGAGCCACTTCCGGCTTCCCGCTGTTCGTAGTCGACAGTGCCGACGAATCGGGAGTTTTCTTCTATTACAACGGCTTTACCTTGCAGCGCCCGAATGAGGTGGGTAATCCGAATCAGGCCGGACCGGTTGCGGGTAACCCAGGTTGCGCCGCACCATCGCAAATTCACACTCTGGCAAATTGGTTCAATCCGTGCGCCTTTATGAAGGCACTGCCCGGCGAACTCGGCGACGAAGCCCGCGCCCCGGTTTACGGACCGCGGTTCGTGAATACCGATTTCTCTTTGATCAAGAATTTCCCGTTGTCATTCCGGGAAGGGATGATGCTGCAGTTCAGGGCGGAGTTCTTCAACCTGCTCAATCACCCGCAGTTCTATATGACGGGGGTTGGGGACACCGGAGAGCAGGACATCAACACTCCCTCAACCTTTGGCGTAATTAACGATACCGTAAATAACCCGCGGCTCGTACAGTTTGCATTGAGGCTGAATTTCTGAGTTGGGGTCGGTTTTCCGTGTTTTCGGTAGCGGCTCGTGTTCTCGGCACGAGCCGCTTTTTTTTGATACTCCTGACCTGGTGTCTGGCGCTGCTCTAGGGTTGCTTCAGTTGATAGACGAACTCTTTGGTCTGGCGGCGTTCGGTTTCAGTTTCTGCCGCCTTCTGTTTCGAGATTCGTTCGTACTGCTGCAGCTCCGCCTGCGCTTTTGACGAGTCGTTTGCGCGCCAATACGCCTGGGCCAGCCGGTAATGCGCCTCTGCCAGGTCGGGAGTAGCTGCGATTGCCTGTCTGTACGCCGAGAGTGCCTTATCCGGTTGCTTCTCTTCTGTATAAACCATGCCAAGCTGGAGATAGGCTTCTCCCAGCTTCGGATCGATCTGCACCGACTTGATCAACAGCGATTCAACCTTGTTGAGTGTGTCATCGTCGGAGGCAGACTTGCGATCTTTCCAAAGGCTGACCGCCAAATAATAATTGGCCAGCGCGCTCTGGGGTTGAAGCTTGGCGAACCGCTCGAGCCTCTGAGCGAGCGCGGGCGATGGCATGGCTTCAGTTGCCTGCACCTTGCCGATGAACAAATATGGATTCGGGTCTTCGGGGTTCAGGTCGGAGGCTTTGCACAAGCTTAGCGTGGCATTTTCCGGCGAGCCGAGCGCGTACCAGGCCGCGCCGAGCGCGGTCAGCATTCGTACCGAACTCGGGAACAAAGCGCTGCCCTTTGTGAAAACCTCGATGGCCGGCTCGGCCGCGCGATGCAGGAGCAATTCCGATCCCCAGTCAAAGAGGTGGGGTTCGCTCGGGTTCAGTTCCGCCGCGCGCTGAAGCTCGCGAACCGCCGCAAGCGAATTGCCCATTTTTTCGTCGGTCTGGCCGAGCAGATGGTGCAGGTCAGCTTTCTGCTGCGGGTTCGCGGCCTCCTCGAAGAGCGAGTCAAGTTGAGATTTTGCGGCAGCGTAGCCCGCTGCTTTGTAGTACGCAAGCGCCAATTCATAATGATCTTCGTAATCGCGAGGATCCGCGACCGACGCACGCGTAAGGTAAGCAATCGATTCGGCCGGCCGGTCTTCGTCGACCAGGAATTTTCCCAATTGATAGTTCGCCTGAAAGCTGTCGGGATGCTGTTCAACAGCAACTCGGAGAGACGCTTCCGATTGAGCAGAACTTGAGGATGGAAGCGACTTGCCGCTCGAACTCTCGCCCAACGATGCCGCCGCTTTCACCATGGATTCGGTGTTGCGGATCATCGTGACTGATGAGCCATGGCCGCCCATGGCTGTGGTATCGGCGACGCCGGCGACCGTGAAGCGCGGCTCGTAGTAAAACTCGGGGACAGTTGCCGGAGAATGATCCGCTGTTTTTGGCGCGGGCAGCACGAGATCAATGTTTTTGTCTTCGTTCTCTTTGAGCAAAAGCTGTACGGCGATACTTCTCACGC
>JASICF010000633.1 GCA_030044775.1 Candidatus Sulfotelmatobacter sp.
GTGGTGTAGTTCGAGTTATTGGTTCCTTGAAATGCGGTTGCCCATCCATTTTGTGCGAGATCGTCGTAGTAGAGGCCGAATCCGGCGCGCAGAACGGTGTTTCCGCTTTTGTCCGGGGCGTATGCAATCCCGAGGCGGGGAGCGATTTGTTTGCGATAATCCCGCGGCACGTCCGGCACGATGGGAACCTGCAGAGCCTGCAGCGTAATGTATGCGGCATTCTCGTTCTCGGTTCGTCCCTCACCCGTGAATAGCCCCCAGGTTGTCTGATAGCGCAAGCCGTAGTTGAAGGTGAGCTGGTGCGTCACGCGCCAGGAATCTTCGGCGTAGAGTCCGAGCCGCTGAACGTTCTGCGAGAAGCTGCCATTGCTCGCCGGGGTAAAAGCGCAGGAGGAACCGTCTGACGCGGTGAAGTGAATGCACTGCGGAGTGAACGTCCCGAAGACGCCAGGGTTCTGCACATAATAAGTGGGATTGTTAACGTACCTGGCGAGGGTCTCTGCGGTCGAGGCAAACGCGCCGCTGAGTACCGGTTCGTGGATGAAGTCGACTCCGAACCTGAATGCATGATCGCGCACCACGTGGGTCAGGTCGTAACGAAACTGATATTTATCCTGATTGCGCAGGTCGGGGAAAAGAGTAATCGGGGTGGCGAATTGATTGTCGCCGAAGGTTTCGAAGCCCGAAATTGTCAGCGCCGTGGAGCTGAAAGGGAATGCCAGGGCGAAGCCGAGATCGGAATTTCGCGTCTGCGTAAGATGCAACAGGCTGGCATCGAGAACGAGATTGCCGAGCCAACTGGAATTGAAAGTGTAGGCGTTGCTGAGTGCCACGTTCCAGTAATTGTTGTGCGTCAGCAGGCCGGTGGAGGGCAACGTCCCCTGCTCGACCAGAGCGTTATGCGTGGTGTAGCTGTCCTCCGATGTGCGGAGGAACCAGTTGGATTTTGACGATTGCGCCCAGTCGAAACGGACGGAGCCAAGAAAGTCCAGAAAAGGAATCGGCACGGTCGCGGGGGTGGCGATCGAAGGAACTCCGGTGATTAATCCTTGCGAGGCGAGCTGCGCCAGTGCGTCGAATTGCGTCATGCTAGCAGGGCTGTAGGCGATGCTTGCGTGCTCGTCAACGTTCTCGAATGAGGTAAAAAACCATACTTTGTTTTTGGCGATCGGCCCGCCGAGCGTTGCCACATAATTCTGCCGCGAGAATGGCTGCTTGGGATTGTGAACGCAAACGCCGTTGGTACAGGTTTCGGCCGGATTTTCGATGGGGAAGCGCGCATTAAGATCGGCGTCTCGCTCATAAAAAGCGGCGTCGCCGTGCCAGTCGTTAGTGCCGCGCTTGGTCGTAATCACGACCGATCCCGCCGTGGTCCAACCGGTATCGGCATCTTCATTGGAAGTGCGCATGGCAAATTCCTGAATGCCGTCGGGAGAAAAATTCTGCAGAAAGCCGCCGATCCAGTCGTCGGAGTTGTCGGCGCCATCGACAGAAAGCTCGTTGTTTAGGCCGGAACTCCCACCGGTGGAGACGGCGGTGATGCGGGCCTTGGTAGGATCGGAAGGCTCGACAGGCTCCGTTCCAGGAACCAGGTAGGCGATATTGGCGAAACTGCGCGCCGGCAGTGGCATGGTTTCGAGATCCTGCGTCCCAACCACGCCTCCGCGCACCGCGCTCGACGTGTCGACAGGTTGGGTCGTGATTGACGAGCTTCCTGCCTGCACATTCACGCTCTGCTGCACAGAAGAAGGTTTTAGAGTAACCGCAATATCGTGAACGCTAGCTACGGCCACTGCAACGTCAGCTTCTGCTGGAGCAAAACCGGCAGCCGTCACCGTGATGCGATAATTTCCGGGAAGAAGATCGTCGAGGCGGAACTCACCACGATCTTCGCTGTGGGCTTCACGCTGAAGGGACGAGCCCGCTAGCTGCGCGACGATTTTGGCGGCAGGAATCCGCGCGCCGCTGGTATCCTGCACCATGCCGCGCAAGGAGCCGCGGGCGCTCTGGGCATTCAGAATCGGGCTGAAAATGGCCGCCAGCGCAGCCAGCAGAAAGGCGGTCAACTGCCAAGGTGATCTCATTCGAGCAGAAGAAGCGTAGACTGCCGGACGGCTTTACTACCAGCAGTCGTAGCGCGCGCAGTGGCTCAGTTTGAATCTCCGATAGCATGTTGGCTCGCTGTTGATGGTGTCATCCTGAGCGCAGCCGTTCTTCAGGCGGAGCGAAGGATCTCCCACCACGACGGTGTGTGCCAAGGGAGATCCCTCGGCCCGCTGATAAAAACGCGGGCGCTTCGGGATGAGGCCTTGCGCGATTCGAAATTCAAACTGAGCCATTACCTAGCGCGGGCAGAAACGCCGAACGGGGAAGGAATCGAATGTTTGGCAAACAGCTATTTGGCAGATATCGAACGGAAAGATGGCTTAATCCGACCAGGGTTGCGGCGTGCGGTTCCAGCGATGATGCTTCAGTTGGTCGAGGAGACGCGCATCGAGCGGACCGGCATCACTGGTCCCAATATTGGCGCGCACATGTTCAGGTTTGCGCATGCCAATGATCGTGGTGCTCACCGCCGGATGAGACAACACAAAGCGGAGCGACATTTCCGGCAGGGTCATGCCTTCGGGCTGAATTTTTTTCAGCCTCTCGACACGCTCGACGGTTTTAGCCAGGTTCTCGGGGCCGAAATACAGCGCGCGCCAGTCATCTTTCGGAAAACGCGTTTCAAGCGTCATCTTGCCGCCAAGGCTGCCCTCGTCGAGCGGAACGCGGGCAATCACGCCAACGTTGAGTTCCTGGCAGACGGGAAATAATTTGTCTTCCGGAGCTTGATCGAAAATGTTGTAGATGACCTGCACAGCATCAACCAAGCCGGTGTGGAGCGCTTTGATGCCGTTTTCGGGCTCCCATCGGTTGAGGCTGAGGCCGAAGTATTTGATCCATCCGCCATCTTTCAACTTTTCGACGGTCGAGCGAAATTCGGGTTCATCGGTCCAACTGTCATCCCAGACATGGAATTGCAGCAGGTCGATCGAATCGGTGCCAAGTTTCTTTCGGATCGCATCGGCATAGTGGAGCACATGATTTGCGGGGAAAACGTCCTGATATTTATATGTGGGAAGCGCAGGCCATTTGTCATTTTTCGGCGGGATTTTTGAAGCCGCGTACAGCCGTTTCTTAGGATTGCTTGCCATGGTTTGGCCGAGCAGTCCGTCGCTTTTGCCCTCGCCGTACGCCCATGCGGTGTCAAAAAAATTGCAACCAGAGTCGATCGAACGCTGCAGGGAAGACAGAGATTGCAAATCGTCGGAGCCGCTCCATCCGCTCATGCCCCAAAGTCCATAGGCAATATCGCTGACCTGGAATCCGGTACGGCCCAACTTGCGGTATTTCATAGGATGAAATCCTTGCACGGAATGTTTGCAACCAGTCATCGTAGCAGTTCCCGAGCGTTGCTACCGGCATTACAACTGGGGGATTGCCCGACACGTCGGGGTTGTTTCTTAACAACTCATCGCGAAATATCCGGATGGTGGAGCGCCAAAGTGCGCCAATGTTCGATATCAAACGCAAGCGTTGAGCCGCTCCCTGATACGGTCGCCCTACATGCCAAATTCTAAGGATTCGAGCCGCATCTGCTGGATTTGCGGAAAGCTCGTCACACTGGAGCAGTGCAAGGTTGATGAGCACGGAATGGCTGTCCACGAGGCGTGCTACACCGCCCGGATTGCACCGCCAGTACAGGGAGTCCGTAAGTTCGCAAACAAATCAAAGCTCCCAAATAAATCGACGCAAGTCTAGGACACCACCAACCAGAGCTTGCAGTTTTTTAGATGCGCGCCATTGAAAGTTTGGGATCAGCGGCAGCGTTGCAGGTGTTTCAATGAGAGCAGGTTGCAATTCTGATCATAGATGTGCAGGAGGTTCTGGAATGAATTGTGAAAATCCCCGAAAGGGCATCATGCATGAGAAAGACGAGATGAAGGCTCCCTCAGCCCGGCTGACCGACGAGAAGATTTCGGATGAGTCCGGCACCGAGGCGACTGCCGACCGGGCGCTGGCGCCTGCCGGCCTAAAAAACCCTTTCTGGAACTGAAACTCCCCGAAATTTTCGAGCACAAGCTTGCCGTGATCATTCGGCAAGCTTTTTTCTTTCAGCTCTGATTCCGGGATGTTCCGCGGCGCACTTTTTCTTCTGCCAATTTCACATCCTAATTTTTCGGCGAGCGGAGCTACCGCAGGATCGGCAAGCAGAGGCAGGGCTTTGTGCAGAACTCCAGGGCGGACATTTTCTCGAGCGCCGGGTGCAGTTGCGCATCGCGGCAGGGCTCGATCGTAATTACGAATGGCAACGCGCTTTTTTCGAAGCCGGGTTTCTGCAGAACCGAATCGATATTCAACCGATGCGCGGAGAGAATTGCCGCCAGGCTGGCAATAATTCCCGGCTGGTCATTCACCCAGAAGCGCAGGTACCAGGGAGTTTCAAAATCGCAACTCACTTTCGGCGATGCGAGGAGCAAAGGCCGCTGGGCCCGCGGTTGAGCCGAAATATTTTGCGCAACGAACATCAAGTCGGAGACCACGGCAACAGCTGTGGGTTCGCCTCCCGCGCCAGCGCCCAGAAAAGCCACGTCGCCGCCATGCTGGCCCGAGGTCAATACCAGATTCAAGTTGCGCTGCACGCGCCCGAAAGGAGATGACGCGGGAACGAGGCTGGGGCCAACGTCGGCAAATAAGGTTTTGTCTTTAAGATCAGCACGAGAAATCTGCCGGATGGTGCACTCGAGTTCGGCGGCATAGTCGAAATCAACTGCGTCGATTGAGCGGATGGTTCGCGCGCGAATTGCCTCTGGGCTAACTCGCGCCTGTAATCCGGCGAGCGTCAGAATCGAAAGCTTGGCGCGGGCATCGCCTCCGTCGAGGTCTTCGCTGGCGTCGGCTTCGGCATAGCCGCGCGCCTGGGCTTCTTCGAGCGCCTCACTGAAGGGGATGCGCGACATCTCGAGACGGCTGAGAATATAGTTACACGTTCCGTTCAAGATTCCGGCGATGCCGTGCAGGCGATCTCCGCACAGGCCGGTGTGCAATGCGGGCAGGACCGGAACTCCGCCGGCGACAGAAGCGCCAAACTCCAGTTGGCAGCCGTTTTCGCCGGCGAGTTTCAGCAACTCCGGCCCGTGACGCGCGATGAGTTGTTTGTTCGCCGTGACCACTGACTTGCCCGCCTTAAGCGCGCTACGGACCAGGTTTTCCGCCGGGTGTAAGCCGCCGATCAGTTCAACCAGAATTTCCGCGTCCGAATTTAGGACAGAGTCGAAGTCTTCCGTCCAGATAACATCGCGTGGGACCCAAGCCTGCCTCTTACGCTCGACATGGCGATTGCAAATGTGGGTCAGGCGAAGTGAGGAATTTTTGCGCTCACAAAGAATCTGTGCCACTGCCCGGCCGACGGTTCCGAATCCCACAAGCGCAACGCCACGGGGGCGAATTTGGTCACCCTGGCTCAAATCTGAACCGATGACTATCGCTGCCTTTGGGCGAGTCTTGCGCAATGCCTGCTCCGTGAAATTGATCTTCATTTTTATCACACCGGTTTCAGACTGAGATTGCGCTCCAATGGAAAACACAGCTCAGGCGGCTTGCCCGGCGCGTTCCGCATCAAAGCTTGATAAGATGTTGCATTCCACTGCAGGCGAGGGTGGTCCCTGCCTGTAAAGAGTCACAAGCGGAGCCTGGATTAACGGCGCCTCTCCATGCCGAGCGCTGCGGTCCGCCACTACGCCCGGAAATGGGAGGAGAATGGATGATGGGAAAGTTCGCTACTGCGAGTGGGCTGATACTTCTGCTTCTCGTAGGTTTCGGCTTATCGAGTGTTTTTGGGCCGGAGGCATCCGCCCAGACCTCAGCGGATCAGTCTCAAGCGACGCCCGCTGCTCCTCCGGCCAACGGACAACAGCCTACAGCTTCCAATCCGCAATCGCCAGGAGCAGAGGAAGAACAGTCCGTTCAGGAGGGCATTTCACTGCGAAAAAAAGAACATAACTATAAGAATTGGAACTACAACGTTGGCGCCGGCGCGAATGTCGATAGCGGCGCGACCAAATCGTTTGTCAGAGGAGGCGGACTCGGAGGCACGATCGGAGTGGCTCGCAATGCGAGTCGATACTTTGGACTACGCGCCGACGCGATCTATGAGGATCTCCCGCTGAAGCAGTCGAGCATTGCCATCACCGGCGCAACCAGCGCCACCAGCTACCTTTTGGCGGGCGCGCTTGGTCCGATTATCAACATTCCCGTCAGCAGCACTTTCGGTGGATACGTGTTGTTCGGCGCTGGTTTCTTTCATCGCGCTGGCAGCCTGAACAACGACACGACACTTCCGGGTTCGGCCTGCACATCGTTCTGGACCTGGTGGCAAGGGCAGTGCTTCAACGGGAGTCTGCCGCTCAACGGACACTTTGTAAATACCAGCCAGAACCAGTTCGGCTACGACATTGGAGGGGGCGTGACGCACAAGATGCCGAGCGGCGTGGAAATTTACGCCGAGTTCCGCCTTATGCACGGCTCCAATAACGGCACGACGACCGATGTGCGGCCGATCACTGTCGGAGTGCGCTGGTAGAGTTTCGCGTAAAACGACTTTCGCATCGAAGACTTTCGCCAGACTATTCCGGGTTCGTGCGGTAGCTCCACAGTCCTTGGGCAAGTTGCTGGAGCTGCACGAATGAAGACGCGGCAACCGGATTTGGGATTTTCGCTTCCGCGTTGGCATCGGCGACTGCTGACTCCACGATGTGGTGAGAAGGCGCAAGTGAGCAAGCCGGATCTGTGGCAGCGGCGTCGCCGGCAAGCAGCAACGCCTGACATCGGCAACCTCCAAAGTCGATCGTGCGCTGTTCGCAACTGCGACAGGGCTCTGGCATCCACTCCTCTCCGCGAAAACGCTGAAACGATGAAGATTGCTGCCAGATGGCTTCGAGACCCCGCTGCCGTACATTCTCGAAAGTCATTCCCGGAATCACTTCCGCTGCGTGGCAGGGAAGAACCTTGCCGGAAGGGTTGATCAGCATTGATCGGCGTCCCCATCCACCCATGCAGGCTTTGGGAAAGCGCGCATAATAGTCGGGAACCACAAAATCGATGCGCATATAGCCGGACAGCCGCTTTTCAGCGACGCTTACGGCTTCCACGGCTTTGTCGAGTTGGGCTTGCGTGGGCAGCAGCGCGGAACGATTTTTCAATGCCCAGCCGTAGTACTGCGTGTGGGCAATCTCCATGCGTTCCGGAGCGAGCTGCTCGATGAAAGCGATCATTTCGGCGAGATGATCGATGTTCTGCCGATGCACAACCAGGTTGACCGTGAACGCGATTTTGTGCCGCCGGATTTGTTTCGACAATTCTATCTTGTGGGCGTGAGCCTTTGCTCCGGCGATCCAGTTGGCTTCGGCCTCGCGCGAATCCTGAAAACTGAGCTGGATATGATCCAGTCCTGCATCGACCAGCACTTTTAATCTGATTTCCGACAGTCCGATGCCGGAAGTGATGAGGTTTGTGTAAAGGCCGGCAGCGCGGGCGCCGGCGATGAGGTCGGTAAGATCGTTTCGCGCCAGCGGTTCGCCTCCGGTAAAGTGAGCATGCAACATGCCCAGCTGGCCCGCCTGCCTGAAAGTATCAAGCCACTCTGCGGTCGAAAGCTCTGATTCGATTGATGCGAGCTCCAGCGGATTCGAGCAATACACGCAGTGCAATGGACAGCGATGCGTGATTTCGGCGATGAGCGCAAGGGGATTGGAAATCATCGAAAAGGCTGAATCGTTTCTTCTATAGGGTAACAGGTGGCAGCGGGCAGATTGCAACGTCGGATTCAGTGGTTACTTCGAATCGTCTCCCGCTTTCGCGGCAGCCTTGTTTGGCTTGTTGGTTTCCGGCGTCCAAGGGCTGGCGTTGGCTGGAGCTTTAGGGTCGACATTGAAATCCCAGACATAGAGGTTCATGCCCACGTTGCTTTGTGTTTCAATGAGCGCATATTCTCCGGGTGCAAGATCGCTGGTGGGAGTCAGTTTGAGCCAGCCGCCCTTGATCCGATCAACGGTCGTCTTCACAAAGGTCTCATCCGGGCTCGCCTTGGCAGGGACGTTGCGCTTTAGATCGCCCACGATCCGCTTGCCATTCTTCACTTTGGTCTGCACGATGCGGAAGCGATCAAAGGGCACGGCGGCTTGCTGGGGCTGCTGTGGTTGCTGGGCACGGGGAGCATCGAGATTGGGCTTCGACATCTCGGCAGACCCGGTTTCGCCGGGAGGCGGCTGCGGGGCTTCGTCTGCTACATTGATGTAAATGGAGGGCACGGTTGCGTGCGAGTGGATGGCCGCATGCGCGCCTTCGAGTTCGATGGTTTGCTTGCCTCCGCCGGCAAGGGGACCGCGCGCTCCACGGAGGATATTCGCGCGCGTATTCTGGCTCACGTCGCCTTCGGTCTGTTGAAGCTCCACGAGTTGCGCCTGACCCTGATAGTTATCGAGTAAATAAACGCCAGAGCTGTCAGGAAGATGCAAGCCAGGCGCCACTTCAGGAAGTTGCGACTCTTCGGCTTCGCTCTCGGCGTCCGTTTCCTTATCGATTGCCGCGGCATCCGGGATAGCAGAAGCGGCTCGCTCCTTCTCATATTTTTCCGTAGCGTGCCAATCGACCAGAGCAGAAGGCAGCTCCTCCCACTCGTTGCGCTCGGTGCTCATGTAGCGGACGCGATCGCCCTTGACCTCGTACTGCTTGACGAGTTGATACGATCCGTCTTTGAGAATGAGACGCTTTGAAGGCTGCTGCGCATGGCAGTGATTTGGCGCAAGGGCGCAGACAGCGGTAAGCGCGATCAGGGCAAGGAGCCGGCGGCAGAAAGCGGGGGCTGGAAACATATGTAATCTGATTATCATCCGCTTGCAGCGAGTTGGCCAAGGGTTTCCGGCCGGGAGGCCATTTTCCATTTATTCCTCGATCATTGTGCGGGTGATGCTCGCGAATGCGATGTTTCGGTAGGGCGCCTGATTCCGGTCTGCTTCCTGCTTGTAGTATCCTGCCCATGTCGATATTGCATTGCACAAGAGAAACGCCAGCTTCTGGCTTGAAATGAAATCCAAGTCCGCTTTCAGGTTTTGTCTTACTTCACTGTCCATGTTGATGGCGGCAGCATGGGCCCAGACTGCGCCTGTGCCCAACAATGCCGACATTTCAACGGCGGCGGAATATCCGGTTCAAGGGACGGTCGCATCTTCGGCGATGCCAGGGCAGAGCGCGGTTTCGTATTCATCGGTGACCCAGTTAAACGACCTGCTAAGTCAAATCGAAAACACTTCCAAGGCAGCCCACTCGGACCTGGCACAGTTACGAATCGAGCGCTGGAAAACCGACGGGGCGACCAAGCGGCAAGCGCTGGCCGACGTGGATTCGATCCAACGCAATTTGCAAAATGCGCTGCCGGAGATGATCGGCAACTTACATAGCTCGCCGGAAGACGTGCCAGCAACCTTCAAGCTCTACCGGAATATGGATGCGCTTTTTGATGTGCTAGGCGGACTGGTGGAATCGGCCGGCGCATTCGGCCCGAAGGACGATTTTCAGGCTCTCTCGAACGACCTAACCGGTTTCGAGAATTCGAGGAAGCAACTGGCGGAGCGCCTGGAGACGCTTGCCGGCGCGAAGGAGCAGGAGATTGTGCGCCTGCGTACGGAATTGAAGAAGGCCGAGGCAACGGCTCCGCCTGCGGCGCCGGCAAAGAAAGTGATCGTCGACGATAGCGAACCAGAGAAAAAGCCTGCGGCCAAAAACCCCGCAGCCAAGAAAAAAACTCCGGCCAAGAAGCCGGCCGCTACCCCTACGGCCCCCAGCACGACCCCGAACCCTCCAGCGCAGCCGAAGCCGCAGTAGACCCCTGTTAGCTCCGTAGAAAGTTCCGTCCTGTAAAAACACCGCCGCAGCGCGAATCTGTTACTCTTCCTTCCGCATCCATGCAAGCTGATTCAAGAGAATGAGCTCTGATATGAACATTGCGGCGATCGTGGCCGGTAGCGTCATCATTGTCGTGGTGCTGCTGGATGCGTTTGAAACCGTGGTGTTGCCGCGGCGCGTTACCCGCCACTTCAGGTTGACGGCCTGGTTCTACCGCCGAACCTGGATTCCGTGGAAATGGATTGCCGCCCGCATCCGTACTCCTTCACGACAGCAGAGCTTTCTGGGGTATTTCGGTCCCTTGTCACTGATTCTGCTGTTGGAATTCTGGGCCACAGGATTGATCCTGGGCTTTGCGTTGCTGCAATTTGGCGCCGGCAAGCACGAGCAGTTGGGAAACGAACCGATCACCTTTGGCAGGCTCGTGTATCAGAGCGGAGAGACCTTT
Organism: Candidatus Sulfotelmatobacter sp.; assembly: GCA_030044775.1. Lineage (GTDB taxonomy): Bacteria > Acidobacteriota > Terriglobia > Terriglobales > Acidobacteriaceae > Sulfotelmatobacter. The sequence continues at coordinate 10,394 of JASICF010000633.1, forward strand.
TTTACGCTGGGCTATGGCGACATTGTGCCGACCTCGGGGTTGTCTCGAGCCCTCTCGGTTCTCGAGGCTGGGATGGGATTCGCATTTCTAGGGGTAGTCATCGGGTACCTCCCGGTGGTTTATGGCGCGTTCTCCCGGCGCGAGATTCAGATTTCCATGCTCGATGCGCGAGCCGGCTCGCCGCCGACGGCGACGGAGTTCCTGGTGCGGCTGGCCAGGAAAACCGAGAATCCAGGGATCGACCAGCTCGTTCTCGACGAGGTGTTGCGAGATTGGGAACGGTGGGCGGGCGAGTTGCTGGAGAGCCACTTGTCGTATCCGGCCTTGAGTTTTTTTCGCTCGCAGCACAGCAATCAGAGCTGGCTGGGTGCGCTCTTAACCATGCTTGACGCCACTTCCCTACTGATCACCGGAATCGAAGGCATTCATCCGGGGCAGGCGAAGCTGACCTTTGCCATGGCGCGCCATGCAGCGGTTGACCTGGCGCAGGTGGTGAATGCGCATTACGATCCAAAGGCGCCGGAGCGATTGAGCGACGCGGACTTCCAGGGCTTGCTCGAAGCCCTCGCCGCCGCAGGATTGAAATTACAAAGCGCAGAAGAAGCGCGGCAGAAGCTGAACAAATTGCGGTCGATGTACGAGCCGTACGTACATTCGACCGCCCGGAATCTGGTGATCACACTTCCGCCTTGGTGGCATCCGGTGAAAATGCGGGACAATTGGCAGGCCGGGCCTTGGGACAGGATTATCCAGGCGAAGGGTTTGGCGGTGCTGGGCCAGAAACCGGTGAAGCCCTCGGGATTCGAGGATCATTTCTAGATCGGTGTGAGCGTGAGTAAACGGCCCAGATATTCTCGGCGGGACTCGATCGCCGACATCTTCCATGAAAAGCATTGGCGAAAACGTGGTGAGGATCGAGGCGGAGGCGCTGCACGCGCTCGCCGGGCGCATTGCCGGGCCTATGGCGAGAGCGTTTCAGAACGCAGTCGACTTGATGTTCGGCTGTTCCGGCCGCGTGGTGGTTACGGGTATGGGCAAAAGTGGGCTGATCGCGCGCAAGATCGCGGCCACGCTGAGTTCGACCGGGACGCCGGCCTTGTATCTGCATCCGGTAGAGGCACTGCATGGCGATTTGGGGATGATTGTGCGGGGAGATGTAGTGCTGGCGCTTTCAGCTTCGGGGGAAACTGAAGAGATTCTGGCTTTGCTGGCCACGATCAAGCGGCTAAGAGTGCCGTTGATTGCGATGACAGGCGATGAAATAGGAGTTAGACGCAGGAGGAGCAGATCCTTCCACACCTCCGGATCGCAAGCAAGCGAACGGCCCCGGGTCGCCCGGAACGACAAAAAAAATAACAGAGGCTGGGACGTGTCGACCCTGGCGGCTGCGGCGGATGTCGCGCTTGACTGCTCTGTCGATCAGGAAGCGTGTTCGTTAGGGTTGGCGCCGACAGCATCGACCACCACTATGCTTGCACTGGGTGATGCGCTGGCGGTAACCCTGAGCGAAAAGCGCGGGTTTAAAGAAGAGGACTTTGCCAATCTGCATCCGGGCGGGAAGCTGGGAAAAAAATTGGCACGAGTGGAATCGCTGATGCACACAGGCGGCGCGATGCCATGCGTGGCTCCGAAGACAAGAATGCCGGAAGTTATTTATGAGATGTCGCGCAAGAAACTTGGTGTGACAGCGGTAGTTGCGGGGAAGAAGCTAGTCGGAGTGATTAGCGATGGGGATTTGCGCAGACTTCTCGAGCAGCGCGGGAAGGATGTGATGGATTTGACGGCGGGCGAGGCGATGACGCGCACTCCGAAGACCATCGCCCCGAGTGAATTTGCGGCGGCAGCGCTCGCGCTGATGGAAGAAAAAAAAATCACATCGCTGATGGTCGTCGATGAATCTGGAAGATTGAAAGGCATCGTCCATCTGCACGACCTCTGGACGACGGAGCTGGTATGAATTCAGAAATTGCGTAACTTAGTAATTGAGTAATTTTGAATTCGAGCTGCGATGGCTTGGTCTGCAATTACTTGATTACTAAATTTTTCAATCACGTAATCTTATGTATCACTACGATCCCAATACGGCGCTTGAAGAACTGGCAGAAGATGCGACTCTGCCGAATCCCGTCCACGTGCGCGACATGATTTTGCGCAAAAAACTCACTCCCGACCGCTCGCTCGACCTGAATCGGATGTTTGTGGAATATCAGAAGTTCTTCGGGGAGACGCAGAAGCTGGGGAAAGAGATTCTGAAGCAGCTGGCGACGTGAGCTACTGATCTTTATTGCGCACGCGAAATTCCCCGCACCGCGGGCAAGAATGCGGACGCCAGGGATGACGATTGGCAGATCATCTGCAGCGTTCTCAGGCAGTCGTTGACATCGCGTCTAGGCTTGAATCCGCTGGCTTTGACGTGATTCTCGATCATCGTGACGAGCGATCGGGGGGAAGTTCAAGGATGCCGATTTGGTCGGGATTCCCTTCCGGATTACGCTGGAGAAAAGAGTTACCGAAGGCACTGTCGGGGGTCGTTTTGCGTTCGACTCGTGAAGTTCGCGATGTTACGATCACGGCGGTAGTTGAATATTTTCAAAGGGCGCGCGCGAGCCGAACCCTGAAACCGGAGCGGCTGTGCAGCGGCGGATTTCAGACTTATGATCAAGGGATTTGCTGGGTTTCTGATTATTGCGGCCGTAGTCGTGGGGCTCTTCGAAATAGGTCCTCCGATGTTTACCAACTACAGCTTTGAGGACGACCTGAAGACGGTCGCGCTGATGGATGGGGCAAACTTGCAGAAGACCGATGATGATGTCCGACTGGACGTCCTCCGGAAGGCGCAGGAACACGATCTGCCGATTCAAGCCAGGCAAATTACGGTGCAGCGGGTTGGCACGCCGGGTGTGGCTGCGGTTTATGTAGCCGCGGATTATTCTGTCACCGTGAATCTTCCCGGCTACTCGTTCGACATGCACTTTTCTCCGAATAGCGGAAACAAAGGCTTCTAGTTCGATCACGCTGTCCTTACCTCGCGGTCTTAATCTGGTCGCGTTTCATCTCAAACGAGAAAATCTCTCCCGGTGCCTGTCCTCGAAATGCATAAGTGGGCAGACGATTGGCCAGTGACATTCGTAACGTTGTCACAGGGTTACCAAGCCCCTAGTATCGGGAAACAGGTGAGAGTTTTCTCACGCGCCGACCAATTGGGATCGGCAAAGCTAATCGTTGAGGAATTCTGAATCAGAATCAAAAGCGCTTAGCCGCAGGATCGAGAGACGCGCAAAGCGGAGGCAGTTCATGAAGAAGCAAGTGCGAGCATTTCTGGTGTTCGTGGCTGGGTTGGCGACGCTCGGATTGGCCAACTGCGGGACGTATAACTGTGCTACTGACGATGGGATGAGCTTTAGCGGATCGACCTGCACTTCAACTTCGCCCAGCGGGATATCCAGCGGCGGTGGGACGAGCAGCAGCGGGGCAGCGTTCGTTTTTGCCGTAGATACGGGAGCGAGCGCGGGAAGCAGCAATGGAACCATCGACGGCTACGAGTTGAATCCATCTGCCAGCACCTTTGCGACGATTTCCGGTTACACGGCGCCTACGATTCCTCCCAGCGACGGCGGACTCGGCATGGTGGTTGCGCAAAAACAGTATCTCTATGTCGCCTTCGGTGAAGCCAAGGAGATTTACGGGTGGACGATCGATTCGACCACCGGAGCTCTGACTGCCGTCAGTGGAAGCCCGTATTCGGCATCGTTCTTGAGCTCAAGTGGGCAAGTGGCGCAAGCGCAGATGATCACCAATCCCTCGGGAACATTGTTGTTTATTTCGCTTCCATTGACTAACCAAATTTACGCGTATCAAATCGGCAGCAGTGGTGCTCTTACGGCGGTGGCAGGAGCTCCATTCAGCGTTCCCTTCGGACCGGTAAACATGGCGACGGATGGAGCCGGTAAATTCCTATATGCCGTCGACGGAGATTTCACCACACATACAGGCTCCGAAATCGCTGCTTACTCCATCGGCAGCGGTGGTGGGCTCACGGCTGTTTCGGGGAGCCCGTTCGCTTTTCCGATGTGGCAGGTTCAAGGAGAACCGACTGGCAAGTTTCTGATCGGCACAAGCGGGAATAGCAGCGTGAGCGGCTTCAGCGGGGTTGACGACGAACACCTCTATGTTTTCAGTATTTCCAGCACGGGAGCGATCACGCCGGTTTCAGGGTCTCCTTTCGCCACCGTGTACTCTCCGTTCAGCATCGCGGTGTCGCCGAACTCGGGCGGCGACCTGGTTTACTCATTCAGTATCAGTGAGTCCTCAGGCCAGACCTCCTTCAACGCGGAGGAAGGCTATTCGATTTCCAGCTCTGGAGCGCTGACCGCAGTGTCTGGTTCTCCTTTCACTAACTTGGGCAACGGGTCCTCGGGCTCCTGGGGTCAATTCGATCAAAGCGGAGCATTTCTGTTTGTTTATGGCGAGTTCATTACCAATCCGAGCACCGATACGTTCGTCATTCAGATATCGCCTTTCAACGTGCCATCGGGGGGGACCCTGACTTCCGCAGGCAGCACTGCCGACCTGGCGACCGTAGGATTCTGGGCGGCGACGGATTCGCAATAGCATGGCTGTTGGCTTTTGAGAGACCCGCAAGGATTGCGGGTCTCTTTTTATTTGGGATGCTGGCTGTACAATGGAGCCAACGCAGGACGATTCGGCTTCGTGTGAATGTCCGGGTCGTAGAGACTGAACCGGGCGGGTCAAACCTTTTGGCGCATCTGACCGTCTGACGATCAGGAGTATTTTTCCGCAGGCGTCGAGTTCAATCTTGGCTATCAAACTCAGAATCCCTAAAAGGCGCGACGAAAACCACAAGTCATTCCGCGGTTTGCCGCGCAATCCTCTGGTTCTGGCGGCGCTCGTTGTCCTGCTTATTGCGGGGATCGGTCTGGCGGGATCGTTTTGCTATTACTACATCAAATACGACCGTGTCATTACCCAGCGTTTCCGTACGCCAGTCTTCGGCAATTCGGCGAAAATCTATGCTCTGCCGGAGAGATTGAGCGATGGCGAGAAGGCCGACGGAAAGGAAATCGCCGCTGAGTTGCAACAGGCGGGTTATTCCGATGCAAAGCGCTTCGATAAACAGAATCAATCTGCTCTCGGTACCTTCCGGGTGATGCCGGATGGCATCGAAGTCACACCTGGGCCGGAGAGTTACCACAGTCCGGAAGAAGCCCGAATCACGATTGAGGATGGGCAGATTACCCGAATCGTGAGCAACGGGAATCAGCTTTCTGCCTATGAACTCGAGCCACAGTTGGTAACGTCGCTGTCCGACTCTGCCGAGCGGGCCAAGCGGCAGATCGTGAAGTATAACGATATTCCGAAGGTGATGGTGGATGCGGTGCTGGCGATCGAGGACCGGCGCTTTTTTGAGCATGGCGGAGTGAATTTTGTCCGCATGTTCGAGGCGGGATGGATCGATCTAACGCGGCAGCGGCATGAGCAGGGCGGATCGACCATCACCATGCAGCTCTCGCGCGGATTTTTTCTGACCCCGGAGAAAACCATACGCCGCAAGCTCACCGAGATGCTGATTGCCGAGTTGATGGAGCAGAAATTCAGTAAACAGCAGATTTTCGAGTTTTACGCGAACTGGGTGAATCTGGGGCAACGTGGGTCGTATGCCATCAGCGGTTTTGCGGAGGCATCGCGGGCATACTTCAACAAAGATTTGAAAGACATCACGTTGCCGGAGGCCGCGTTGCTGGCAGGCATTATCCAGGGGCCGAGCCGGTTGTCGCCGTACCGCCATCCCGAGCGCGCGCTCGATCGACGCAACCTGGTGCTGGACTCGATGGTGGAGACCCACGCCGTTACGCGAGAACAGGCCGAGAAAGCTAAAGCTGCGCCGCTGAAGCTCGCCCCGCCAAACGTGGAAGCGAGTGACGCGCCTTATTTCGTCGATCTGGTGCGGGATTCGTTGACCAGTAAGTTCAGCGAACGGGAGCTGAACGATCAGTCTTACCGCATTTACACCACTCTCGATCCTGATCTGCAAAAAGCCGCGGCTCAGGCGGTCGAGAGCGGAATCAAGATCGTGGATGAGGAAGTGACCCGGCTGCGTTCAAAACGCGTGAAGGTCGGAAAGAAGTACGAAACTCAAGTGATGCCGGGACCGCAAGCACAGGTCGCGCTAGTTGCGCTTGACCCGCATACCGGCTCGGTGCTGGCGCTGGTGGGTGGAAGGGACTACGCGTTCAGCCAGTTAAATCATGCGACGTCGAAGCGGCCGACCGGTTCGATCTTCAAGCCTTTCGTTTATGCCGCTGCCATGAACACGGCGATTGACGGCTCGCCGACGGTTATCACGCCGGCTTCGATGGTGGATGATTCTCCCAGCACTTTTGCTTATGGCGATCAGATCTACGAGCCGCATAACTACAAAGAGGAGTATCACGGCGAGGTCACTTTGCGTTATGCGCTGGCCATGTCGCTGAACAACGCGACCGTGAAGGTTGCCGAGGAAACGGGCTATGACAAAGTCGCGGATCTTGCGAAGCTTGCGGGAATTACTTCCGTGAAGCCGACGCCGGCAATGGCGCTGGGATCTTACGAAGCGACGCCGCTTGAAATGGCTGGCGCGTACACGGCATTCGCCAATAACGGCGAGCGGTTGTCACCGATCCTGGTGAATTCAGTTCGCAACGCGAAAGGCGATGTTGTGGCCAATTTCAGAACGGACCAGCGGCAAGTGCTCGACCCGCGCATTGCCTACGTCATGACCAACATGATGGAAGGAGTGATCAATAACGGCCTCGGCTATACAGCGGTTCGCCTTCGGGGCTTTGAGCAGCCGGCGGCGGGAAAAACCGGAACCTCGCATGACGGCTGGTTCGCGGGTTATACGTCGAATTTGTTATGTATCGTCTGGGTTGGCTACGACGACTATAGCGACCTGCGCTTGAGCGGCGCGCAGACGGCGGCGCCAATTTGGACTGAGTTCATGAAGAAAGCCGCAGAGCTGCCGGAATACTCGGACATGAAAGAGTTCACCCAGCCCACCGGGGTAGTCGATGTGCAGCTCGATAAAACTACCAACCGGTTGGCTACGTCTGCGTGTCCTGACGACTACATGGCGGCATTTGTTACTGGAACGGAACCGCGTGAAACCTGCGATCAGCAGACCGGAGTTGCCGGATTTTTCTCCCGAGTTTTTGGTGGAACCAACAAGCCGGTGACCCCGACACTGGATGCCAACGGCCAGGATCAACAAGATCCAAATAAGAAAAAAGGCTTCTTCGGGAAAATCGCCGATATCTTTAAAGACGGTAAGTCGTCAACCCCTCCGCCCAAGCCTCCGGCCAACAACCCTCAGCCGCAGCAGCCTCACTGACCCTCTGATGCCGTTACGGCGCTAGCCGGGAATCTTGATCGCAGCAAATGGAAACTACTCATACAATAGCTCCATGAAGCAGCACACCTACGAAGTTCGCATGCGGTGGACCGGAAATGATGGACAGGGCACGAAAACGTACAAAGGCTACCGGCGCGATCACATTATTCTGAGTGCTAGCAAGCCCGAAATCCCTGGATCCAGCGACCCGAATTTTCGCGGCGATCCCGCGCGTTACAACCCAGAGGAATTGCTGGTCGCGAGCCTTTCGGCATGCCATATGCTTTGGTATCTGCATCTGTGCGCCTTAAATCAGATAAGCGTAGTTGATTATCGCGATGCGGCTTCCGGCGTGATGCGCGAGAACGGTGACGGTTCCGGAGAGTTCGTGCGAGTCTTGCTCAAACCAGCTGTTACCTTGAGCTCAGGTGACGATCGCGCCAAGGCCAATGAACTGCACCATGAGGCGCACCGGCTCTGCTTTATTGCCCGGTCGGTGAATTTTCCGGTAGAGGTTGAGCCCGAGATCCAATGAATGAGGCCTGCCCTGCGCGGATGCGCTTTATGGCGGATTTCTTGAAGATTATTCCCGAAGAGTCACTGTCCGGCGCGCGCAGGAGAAACGATCAGGCGTCGGGTGGGTTTCTTCCCGAGATCGGGCTTTTCCTGGGCGTAGACGAGATCAAGACCGTCTTCCGGCGTGGAGGATGCTTCGGCCAGAGCCCGCGCAAGTGATCGGAACGAGCGGCTGATCTCCTGGCCTTCCTGCAGAACAACCGGCGAGCCGTTATCGACTGCGGGCGAAATCGCATGAAACGCGTTGGGCAGCTTCCACAACACCTTGCAACGCGTCGAATGCTCGATATCTTCATCGGTCAAGCCGGGAATCTTTTTATATCGATTTAAGACTAGGCGCAGGCGGTTATGGCCGCCTCCTTCTTCCAGAAATGCGTGGATGCGTCCCGCGCTCCACAGCGAAACCACGTCGGTTTGAGCAACCATCAACACGGCGTTCGAGAGATCGGAGAGCAGCCGGGTCGTCGGATCGAGCCGGCTCGAGACATCGATCACGACGTACCGGTAATGATTTACGAGAACGTCGAAAAGCCTCGCCAGTTCCGCCGGAGTCGGAATCGACTGGTAAGGCTGTTGCGGGCCGGCAAGAAGATGCAGTCCATCTCTGGCAGTCGTCATCAAGCCGTCGAGCAGAGATGCATCCAGACGATGCAGGTTTTCGAGAGCGTCCGGCACTCCGAAACTGGGACGTAAATTGAGATGCAGCTGGGCGTGGCCGACGGGGGCGAAGTCCACCAGAACCACGTCGCCATGTGCCTGCTGGAGAGCGAGAGCAGTATTCACGGCTGCCGTGGTCGCGCCCGCCCCTCCCTTTGCGCTGACGAAGGTAAAAATCCGGGCCTTGCCGGCACCGCTCCGAGTGCGAGCGCGGTTAGAACTGAAGCGGGTAAGCGCTTCCAGCAGAGCTTCGGATCCCGCCTCCTGATCGATGTATTCGCCTGCTCCGGCGCGCATGGCAGCCACAATTGTGGCCGGCTGTTGCAGGCTTCCGTTGGCAAATATCGCCAACTGCAGCGTGTTAGCCTGAATCAGTTCGATGGTCTTGATAGCGGTTTGCGGGTTTTCGGTGGAAATATCGACGATGACGACTTCCGCGCGACGGTCCTGAATCTGTCGCAGGATGGCATCCGTGGGTCCGTTGGGAAAGCCGACGTTGCTGAACACGACTCTGCCAAGACGGGTGGCTTCCAGTCGGTTCTGCAACTCAGATAAACGTTCGCGGTCTTCGGTCAGGAGCGCTACGGCGGTCCCAGGCATGGCGCGGTTCTCGCTGATTTCTCTCGCTATTGGCATGTTAGATAGGGAAGCGGCTCCCGGCCAAGTGACCTAAGTAACCTTCGTCGCGCAGACATGTACACCCTTCGCGCACAGACCACCAACAAAAATGCTGCGGGATAGAATGCCGGGGACCGAGGCGCACTGCAGGAACAACCCCCAAGTAAATCCGCACGAGTGGAGAACATTTTAAGGGATGCGGTGGAGTTTGAAAAGGGGATGTAAGGATTTTCTCTGGAGGGACTGCCGTGGAGGTCAAAGTTGCTGCGATGCTCAGTGGATCGCACCGCGGGGGATTAGACTGGGCAAAACTGCGGGACGCTCGTCCCCATTGACGTTAGTGCCGTGCAGCGCAGAAATGCGGCGAAAATCGGCGGAAGCGTCTTCCGTCTCGTGAAGATATTCATAACCGGTAAAGCAGACGGCCACGCCAATTTTTGTTTCAGCGGATCGGTTTTCTACGGGTGGAATGGCGACCGGACCCGGGACAATCGGCCCGGTGTGCGCCCAGCCCGCTTCATGGAGCCCCGTTTCCGTCCCCAATCGCGGTTCGCGATCGGCTGCGCGCTCCAGAGGTTTGACCACGCGTAGAATCCGGCCCTTGCACCGAACCTGCATACCCTCGCCTAGCGTGATCTCCGACGGCATTTTCAACGTAAGCTCAATCTCGGCGCCGGGGTTGAAAGCCATGTCAGTAAAGAAAAACGCTCCGCGGGAACTTACGTCCTGAGTGACTCCCAGACCTTCGGCGGCCGTGATATGGTCGCGCAAAGAGACAGGAAGATTAAAGGTAAACCGCTGTCCCGCGCGGCGTTCGAGACTGGCGGGAGGAGTCGTCATAATCGTGTCCCTTCCTTAGGGAATCGCCGGCGCAACCAAATGCAACTGTAGCTGAATTCCACGGCTCTGCAAAGTCCAAAGTTGCGGAGGGCGAAAGACGAACTTTCGGACTACGCCATTTCGGGAAGACATGTGATGGAGATCGCAGAGGGAACGGAAGTGCTGGTGCGAAGGGTCGTTCAGCACGTTGCCGCAACTAAAGTTATATTGATCGAAATCGATGGTCGGATCATCCAAAGGGTTCACGGTGCCCGATTCGGAAATGGAAGTTCAGAGCGATGCTGTGGCCAGCGGGGGAGGACGAGGACTGCGCGCATCGCGCTGGCAGGTTGCTGGGCGGGCTCTTCGCCACCGCAATTTTCAGCTCTTCTTCAGCGGACAACTGATCTCGTTGATCGGTACCTGGATGCAAAACATCGCGCAGTCCTGGCTGGTTTACCGCCTAACTGGATCGGCCTTGCTGCTGGGTTCGGTTGGATTCGCCGGCCAGATTCCGGTTTTTCTTTTTGCTCCTCTCGGGGGCATTGCGGCCGATCGCTTCAATCGCCGCACGATCGTGATCGGTACGCAAACGGCTTCGCTGCTGCTGGCGTTCATCCTTGCTGCACTTACGCTCTACAACCGGGTTCAGGTGTGGCAAATTTTCCTGCTGGCGGCTTTGCTCGGGGTGGTGAACGCGTTCGATATTCCGGGGCGGCAATCGTTCCTGGTGGATATGGTCGGCAAAGATGATCTCATGAATGCCATCGCGTTGAACTCTTCAATGTTCAACGGGGCGCGCGTGATCGGCCCTGCAATTGCCGGAATTCTGGTGGCAAAGATCGGCGAGGGATGGTGCTTCTTTGCCAACGGTGTGAGCTACATCGCGGTGATTGTCGGCTTGCTGATGATGCGGGTATCAAGTCCGGCGCGCGCTGTTGGGGCATCACCGCTGGAGCACATGATGGAGGGGTTCCGCTTCGTAAACCGTACGGCTCCCATCCGGGCATTGCTCTTGCTGCTGGGTGTGGTCAGCCTGGTCGGAATGCCTTACGTAGTGCTCATGCCGATTTTTGCAGATCAGATTCTGCATGGCGGCGCGCGCGCCTTGGGAATCCTGATGGGCGCGACTGGGGTTGGCGCTCTTCTGGGAGCTTTGACGCTAGCCTTCCGTGAAGGCGTAAAAGGGCTGGGACGATGGGTCGGGTGGTGTTGTGCGGGATTCGGGCTCAGCTTGATTCTATTTGCCGTGTCGCATAATTTCTGGCTGTCGGTCATTCTGCTTTTGCCGGTTGGCTACACAATGATGCTGCAAATGGCGTGCTCCAACACGCTGATTCAGGTCATGGTGCCGGATGATCTTCGCGGCCGGGTGATGGCGGTCTACTCGATGATGTTTATGGGCATGGCTCCGATTGGGGCGCTGCTGGGCGGCGCCATTGCGGATCGCCTGGGTGCGCCGCTAACAGTGGGGATTGGCGGTCTAGCCTCGGTTGCGGGCGCCATCTGGTTTGCCATGCAGCTTCCCAAGATACGCGTCGAAGCTCGACAGTTGATCATCGCTCAGGCCGCCGGCGGAGGCGAGCCCTCAGAGATGGCCACTCAACCGATCGAAGATTAAGGCCTGCACCTCATGCCTCGTTCGTCGTCCTGTGAGGACCAAAGTCGCCCACTTCCTGCCTCGCTTATTTCTTGAATCCTGCCCGATTGTCGTGATATATCGGCTGGCTGGTAACCTCACCGCCGGTGTTTCGCTCCGCCGTTTCGTCACAGGAGCGAGTGAGCCAAACCCGTCCAACTCGGAGGACAAGATGAATTCACTTCGCAAGATGATAGTGGCATCCAGTCTTTTCGTCGCCTTTATGACCGGCAGCCTGTTTGGCCAGGGCGGCGCTACGGGCGCCATCGGCGGAATCGTGCAAGACGCAACCGGAGCTGTCGTCGCAGGAGCGAAGGTTGCGGTGAGGAACGAGGCCACGGGCGAGGTTTTGAGACAGGTTACCAGCGACTCGTCCGGGTCGTTCATCGCCACTTTGTTGCCGGTGGGGACCTACTCGATAGAGGTAACGGCGAGTGGATTTCCGGTTACCAGATTCCCGGGCGTAAATGTTCGCATCACGGAAACGACGCGAATGACCGCGGTTCTCAAGGTGAACACGGTAAAGCAGGTGGTCGAAGTTGAGTCGCAGGTAGAACAAGTTGACACCACCGATGCAACGACTGGACAGTCGTTGGGGGCGCAAACGATTACCGACCTTCCCCTGGCTACGCGGAATTTTCAACAATTACTGACTCTCTCTACCGGGGCGTCGGCTGATTTGAACAACGCTGCGCAATTGGGCCGAGGCAATGTATTTATTCACGTCAATGGTGGCAGGGAGGATAACAACAACTATCTGATCGACGGCATCTCCGTGGCCGACTATGCATTCGGAGAACTGACGTACACACCGCTGCCTAGCCCGGACGCGATTCAGGAATTCAAAGTCAGCACCAGTCTGTATGACGCTACTCAAGGCCGCAATGGCGGCGGCAACATCAACGCCACTCTTAAGAGCGGGACCGCCAGCTTTCACGGCGATCTCTGGGAATATTTCCGCAATACAGATCTGGACGCGAACGATTATTTCCTGGGCAAGGTTGTGGTTAAGCAGAATATTTTCGGCGGCGACATTGGCGGACCGATCGGTCCGGGGGCGAGGCTCGGATTCTTTTACTTCAATCTTCAAGGCACGCGGCAGCGCAGCGGAGACTCGGCCGGAACGTTCATCAACAGTCCCAGCATTTATTACGTTCCCTTGGTTGATCGGGAATCGGCAACGCGGATGGCTGCGGATTGCGGAGTCGCCGCAGTCGATCCGGTCGCATTCAAGCTGCTGAACGTCAGGAGCAATCAGTTCGGTCCCGGCGCTGGCGGATACTTGTACCCTCTGCCCACCAACGTCCCAGCCACTACTCCCTGCCTCACCACGGTTCCTTTTGTAGTTACTGACCCTGGCAAATTTAGCGACAATCAGTTTACGGCGAACTGGGACCGCGATTTTCGCGGCGGCAAAGACCGTCTTGCGGAGCGTTTCTTCTGGTCGAACTCCAGCACCTTTGAACCTTTCGGCGCCGACTCGTATGGCATTCAAACCGGCGGCCTTCCCGGCACTACCAACCTCAATTTCCCCTTGGGCGTCCCTTTGCACAGCCGCTTCGGCAGTATCACTGAGACTCACATATTCAGCAATACCCTGATTAATGAGTTCCGCTTTGGCGTGAACATCATCAGCGACAAGCTGAACAACGAACCGCCGGTCACGAATACGCAAGTGGGAATCAATCTGCCTACCGCGACCGGCGTCAACGGTCAAGCCGGGGATCCAAATATTTACCGGCTGCAATTCGGCACGTTCGGTTTCGGAGCCTATCCCACTCAGCTTCAATCTGCGCTGTCGGATAACTATAGCTGGCTCGACACCGTAAGTTGGACTCACGGAGCCCACCAACTCCGCTTCGGCGGCGAAATTGATCGCGTCGCCATGCGCCGCAGCTTGCCGATTGCGGATAACGGTCTGGTTTTCTTTTCACCGCCGACATTGGCCACAGACTTCCAAAGTTTCCTTGCCGGTTCGCCGTTTTTCGCCGAAGGCGGAGGAGGCCTGGGCAATCACGATTATCGGGTTCCCGGCCGCGCATGGTTTGTTCAGGATGACTATCGTGCCAGCAAGACGCTTACGCTGAATGTCGGCTTCCGCAATGAGTTTCTAGGCGCGCCGTTTGACCTTCTCTGCCATACCGGCAACGTGAATCCGGATTTGGCGAATACAACCGGACAGCCTTATGTTTATCCCAAGTGCGTCGACAAATTTGGGCTCTCTGGTATTACGGGAACGCTCAATCAGGCTGGGCTTGACAACGAATATGCTACGGTCTGGGAACCGCGCATCGGCTTTGCATACGATGTTTTAGGCCGCCACACCACATCGGTTCGTGGAGGATACGGGATCTACGCCGTGCGTGAGGATTTGGGCGCAGTAGACAATCTGGCGATCTCTCCGCCGACTTATCCGTTTGGCGTGAATTTCTTGCCCGGAGCTGGAAGCCTGGCGAATCTCTTTCAACCGAGCGCGACGTTCCAGGGCATTCCAGCTCTAGGCGCGGCCCCCACGCAGGCCTATGTACCCACGGCCGCTTTGTTCAGCGGCTTTCTCACTGGTCCTCCACCCTTTTGCCCGGCAACTTACACGGCCCCCGCCAATCCTGATCAATGCACAGCAATTTACAGCGGAAACGTGAACAGCCTGATTCAACTCGCCGTGCCTTTGCACTGGGTTGTAGGCACAACCCAGCAGTGGAATTTCACCGTTCAGCGCGAACTCGGGCGTGATTGGTCCATCGAGATCGGATATGTGGGTACGAAGGGGAGCCGTCTTCGTTCCACGTATGATCCCGATCAGGCTTCAATCGCCAGCGTGGCAAACCCAATCACAATTCCGATCAGATCGGCGATCCCTGGTTTTATCTGTCCGGCGGCGGATGTTGTCGGCAGCTCTTGCCGCATCGTCGACACAACAGCAGAGAATGCCTCGGCCCGCGCGCCCTTCCAGGGAATGGCTCCGGCGGATTTTGAAGACTTCGCGCCCAATTCCGATTCGCATTACAACGCTCTGCAGGCTACCGTGGCGCACCGCTTCAGCCGAGGGTTGTACTTCCAGAGCGCCTATACCTATGCAAAGTCCATTGACGATGTTTCCACGGCCTCGGTCGCGTTTGTCACTCGCGTCAACGATCAGACCGATGCCAGGGACTCGCGTGGCCTTTCCGATTTCGATCGTCGCCAGCGTTTCGTAACCAGTGGCGTCTACCAACTTCCTTTTTTCAGCAATGGCACCAGTTTCACCAAGGGGGCCCTCGGCGGATGGGAAGCCAGCGGCGTGTTGATCTTCCAGTCGGGAACTCCGTTTTCGGTCTTCGATCCGGCGGGAGGTAGCGCTTACGCCTTGGCTAGTCCATCAGCGACCTCAACCTTCGCTCCAGGTTTCGGGTGCGGCAATGCCCTCAGCCACGGCAGCGTAACTTCGCGCGTGGGGAATTGGGTCAATCCGGCCGCATACTCACCAGATCCTCTCGCGCCAACGCTTTCCAGCGGCCTGCCCAGCGACGCGACGGTGTATGGGGATACACCTCGCAACTGCATTATTGGGCCTCCACAGAAGAACGTAGACTTTACGCTGGATAAAAGCTTCAAGTTGGGGGAGCGGCAAAGCCTGCGTTTCCGCACGGATTTCTTCAACCTGTTTAACCATCCGTCGTTCGCCAACCCGCAAGTGTTTAACGGCGATGGAGCAGTGGTTGGAAGCACTCCAGGATCGGGGCAGGCGCCGATAACAACTGTTGTCGGCACCCCACGGTTGATTCAGTTCTCGTTGAAATATTCGTTCTAGAAACTGAAGAAATAAATCACTTGTAAGCTTCGGGCGGCAGTCCGGTGATGCGGATGCCGCCGTGGCCTTTATGGCGAATGTTCAGGCCGATCAGCAGTGCCGTAATCTGCTCAAGGATTCGCGCATTCTCCAGTCTGCCGCCGTCGATCGCCCGCACTCCGGGAATCTTCGCGGCCAACCCATGCGTTATTTCATTCGCCTTTGCGTCATCGCTGCAAACGATTACATCGCAATCGACCGGGGCGTCTCCGTTTAAAAGCTCAGCTGAGAGATTATGAAACGCAGCCGCCACGGTCACGCCTTTGGGCACAAGTTCGGCCGCTTGTTGCGCCGATGAACCTTGCCAGACGCTGAGTGTGCGTGAGGCTCGGCCTCCGATGCTCGCTGCAAGGGCGACCGTGGCATCGATCAGAATACTCCCCGGACGAATCGCTGGTTTCAGTTGTTTCAGCAATGCTGCTTGGGCTTCGAAGGGAACTGTCAACACCAGGATGTCCGCAGAGGCGCACGCAGCAGAGTTTTCCAGGCCGGAGATACGAGCTTCGTTTCCGGCACGCTGCTTGATCTTCCTGGCCGCCTCTTGTGCGCGTTCGCCATCGCGGGATCCCAAAATAACCGTTTCGCCGGCGCGTGCCCAGCGCAATGCAAGTCCCATGCCCGCTGGGCCGGTGCCACCGAGAATGGCAATCGGACGCGATTTAGCAGCGCTCATGAGAGTCCTTCAGCCTGGGTATGATGAGCGAGGTTCG
>JASICF010000090.1 GCA_030044775.1 Candidatus Sulfotelmatobacter sp.
AGGAAGTCAGCTGGGCGCGCCTCTCCCACGACTTCGGGATACCGCACCCGACATTGAGTTACAGCTACGCAAGCGAACTGCTCAACGTGCCGCTCCTGCCCGCATTCTCCGGCTTTGCCAGTCGGCTGCTTGCCGAATCGTGGGAGTCCTCAAACCTGTACTGGGCGCGGCTGGCTGATGAGCAAGGTTACGCCCCAGTCGCGCTGAATCGTCTGGTTCCCCAGCTTACCCAACAGATGATTGCAAGGATTTTTGCCACCGATCTCGAGGATTGGCCGGCGGTGCTGCGAGCCATGCGCGAGACTGGGGCGGATTTTCGCAACGGAAAAATCGCCTCGCTAAACAATACCGCCGAACTGCATCACTGATGATTTGGTGGAAATGCCCCGTGCAGACGCAGCAAGACAAGACGGATTCGATAGCAACAGGAGCTTAAAGATATGCCCCGCAGATTCCTTGCTTTTCGCTCCCTTCTGATTGTTGGCGTTTCTCTTTTTCTTGGTTCCGTCAGCCTTGGCCGCGTTGAAGCCCAGGATGACGACTCGGCGGTTCACGTGGTCGTGAACATGGTGCAGCTCAACGTTGCGGTGACCGACAAGAAAGGAGATTACGCTACGGGTCTTCGCCCGGAAGATTTTGTAATCACCGAAGACGGCATTACCGAGAAGATTGCGACCTTTGCCGAAGGAGACATGCCGGCGCGCGACATGCAGGCTTATGACCCGAATTCTTCGCCGGAGCACGGACCCGGGCAAGGGAACGACGCCCCGGCAACTTTGCAGTCGCTCGTTGCGGGAGCGAACGTCTTCGTTCTCTTTGACAGCAGCAACTACATGTATCGGGATTTCGTGTTCGCCGAAGATGCCATCGCGGAGTTTATTCGCTCTCTCGAGACTGCCGACAAAATCGCTTTCTATTCTTACAGCCGCGATCTCTTGCGGTCCGCGCCCCTCACCTCCGACCGCTTGCTGGTTTTGCGCGGCGTGCGTTCGACTGTGGCCGGGGATTCCGCCGCTCTTTACAATGCACTGCTGCTCACAGTGAAAGATGCGGCTCGCTGCACAGGAAGGAAGATCGTTGTGGTCTTCTCCAACGGACCGGACAACTCGAGCGTGGTTCCTCCAGAAGACGTTGCTGAAATGGCTCAATCTGCCGGGGTTTCGGTTTACATGATCAGCACGCAGGAGGCGAAGATCGAGCCCATTTCCACGGCGGTTTTCGAGCGCATGACGGCGGATACCGGCGGCATGGCCTACTTTGCGAAGAGTTGGCGCGATGAGCGCCGCGCCTTCGCTTCCATCCAGAATGACCTGGCACACTTGTACTCTCTAAGTTATTACCCGAAGGCCAATCTGAACACCGGCTGGCGAGCCATCACGGTGAAGCTGGCCGGGGATAAGGCGCGGAAATACAAAGTACGCACGCGCAACGGATACCGTCTGCAGCCGAGGCACTTTGCCGGACGTACCACCGCTTCCGCCGAAGTCAACCCCTAACCACAGCTATAGCGCGGCTGGAGTTTGGTTTTTGGTTGATAACTCACCTACGGTGTAATGGCAATCACTCGCAGTGGACTGCCGGAGCCACCCACGATCTTCAGCGGCGCAGCGATGACGACAGCCCCCGTCGCTGGAAGCTGATCGAGATTGCACAGGCTCGCCAATCCAAATTTTCCGCTGCCGTGCATCAGATAGTGGTTTGGAAATGGTGGATCGAAAGTGAAAGCTTGGCCAGCGTCGGTTCCAACCGTCTCCACGCCGACGCCAAGCACATCTCGCTCTTGTGCGAGCAGCGCTGAAGTTTCCCTGCCTAATCCGGGCGTGTGCGGGCCGTTTTCCTTCGCGTTGATGTACTCCTTGGGATCTTTCCGCTTCGACCAGTCGGTGCGCAACAAGACCCACGCCCCCGCCGGAATGCGGCCGTGCTTCAACTCCCACTGCCGGATGCGCTCTGGAGTCACTAGATAATTGGGATCGTTTGCCGCTTCGGTGCTGATATCAATCACGCATGCGGGACCAACGAATTTGCTCGGCGGGATGCGGTCGACAGAGTTGTCCGGCAAATCCTTTCCTGAGACCCAGTGCACAGGCGCATCGAAATGAGTGCCAGTGTGCTCGCCGGTTTCGAATCCGTTCCAGTACCAGGCGGGACCGCGCTCGTCATAATGCGACAATTCCCAGATTTTGAACGCGGGTGTGTTGTTGAACTGAGGCGGCAGCGGCAATAGCGGTGTCTGCGGACTCAAGGGCTGTGTAAGATCGACCACGCGCAGCCGGCCGGCAGCGAGTTCTTCAAGCACTTGAGCCAGGATCTGGGACATTGCCACTCCCTTACTCATACTTAGCAGCACAAGCAAATCGTATTTCAATGCCTCGGGTTCTCTGGATCACCGTCGCTTCAGCGACTGAATATGCCTACGGAACTGAAAGCGATTCTCCAATAACGAGAGATCCGTGACGTAGCCAGACGGGCCCGTCGCTTCGACTTTGGCAATAATTGTAGTCAGTTGGTGCCCGCGTAACGCGTCGTCAACGGCGGTCTTGAAATCCTCCACGGTGCGCACGGCGAGCACTTTCGGAACTCCGGACGCGCGAGCAATCCCTTCCAAATCCGTGCCTGCGCCAGTCGCAGTAGGAAAGCCGCCGACTGAGAGCAAGCTCTCGTTGTCGAATACAACGTGAACCAAATTCGCAGGCCGATACCGCGCCATTGTGCTCAGAGTGCCCAGGTTCATCAGGAGCGACCCGTCGCCATCCAGGACGATTATTTTTTGCTCGGGCAGCGACAACGCCAAACCCAACCCGGTCGAAGAGGCGAGGCCCATGGCGTGTTGCAAATAGAAAAAATTCGGGCGGTGACCGAGCGATTGCAATTCAGCCGCGGTTGCTCCCATGATCGTGACGACCAGGCAGTTTTCCAGTTCTGGATACATTGCGCGCAGGCAATCGAAACGCAGCATCATTCCTCCCACATCAGGTCGCGCATGAGCAGAAGCGCGACCGGTTGCAGGCTGCTTTCGGCCAAAGTTTGCGCCTGGCGAATGCGCTTCTCGACGGCATCGGCCCGATCTAGAAACGAATAGGGAACGCCCATTGCGCGCAACAATGATTCGGTGACGTTGCCGCCCTGCGTCTGCCACGGATCGCGCTCGCCAAAAGTGCCGCGGTAGCTGATGAGCATCAGCAGCGGAATTTTGTAGAGGTGTGCGAACGAAACGATGGCGTTGATCGACGCGAGGAAGCCGTGATTCTGCATGAGCATGGCCGATTTGACTCCAGCGAAATGCGCTCCCGCGGAAACGCCGACTCCTTCTTCCTCTTTTGCCAAACGCACCAGCGTCATCTCCGGGTCGTCATCGGCCATACGAATGAGATGCACCAGCCATGTCTCCGGCAGAGCCGACATCAGCCGGACATCACATTTTTTCAGCGCGTCGAAAATGGCCTTGGAACTAGCTGACGAGACTGGCATATTTGTTTTTGCTGCGAAGCCTCACGGCTCGGTCGAACTCAAACCGGCTTTTACCCGGAAAACGAAAACAGATATTCTAGCCTACTGCGGCGGAGGATGCCGATGGTTGACATCAAAAAGGTCAAAGAACGGGTTAGGGCCCTTCAGGGAATAGAAACGACAATCAGAAATGGCTGACGAGCAACTTTTGCAGGCTAAAAGCATTCTGAATCCCGAAAGCGTCGCGTCAGCGGCTGGCGGCTTTCCCGCTGGAACCGTCAGGCACGCTTTTCCAGCCCTGAATCGCCCTCCCGGGTTCATCTTCTTTGACAATGCCGCCGGCGCGCAAGTCCCACAGATCGTTCTCGACGCTGTGAACCATCATCTGCTTGAGTGCAACGTGCAGCGCGGAGGGCGTTATACGAAGAGCCGCGAAGTAGATGCGATGATCGTCCGGGCGCGGCAGAGCGTAGCCGATCTGGTGAATGCCCGCGATGCCAGTGAAATCGCCTTCGGCATGAACGCTACCTCATTCATTCGCCTGGTCAGCCTCGCGATCGGGCGAATGCTTGGGGCACGAAATGAAATCGTGTTAACGGAGATGGACCACGAAGCCAACGTAGCCACCTGGCTGGCGTTGGAGCGCGGTGGCGCGAAATTCCTTTGGTGGAAGATGCGTGAGGATGGTTCCCTGCATCTCGGCGACCTGGTTCCTCTGCTTTCTTCGAAGACCCGCCTCGTGGCCTGCACGCTCGCGTCGAATGCCATCGGCTCGATTGTGGATGTGGCTGGCGCCGCAAAAATCGCGCATGCGGCCGGCGCGGAGATTTTTATTGACGCCGTGCATTTTGGCCCCCATGGAGCGATCGATGTGCAGGCGTTGGATTGTGATTATCTGGTGTGCTCGGGCTACAAGATTTTCGCTCCGCACATGGGATTTCTTTGGGGACGCCGGGAATTGCTGCAGGCACTGCCAACCTTTCGAGAAGATTTCATTCCCGACGAACCGCCAGGAAAGATCGAAGCCGGAACATTTATCTACGAAAATGTCGCCGGCATGGATGGGGCGGTGCGCTATCTCGAAGACCTAGGCAACCGTCTCAGCGCGGCCGACAAAGTGGGAGACAAGCCGCTCTCGCGAAACGCTGCTCTGCGAAAAGCGATGGCAGAGATTCGTTCGTATGAGCAAGGGCTTACTCTTGAAATGCTGGATGTGCTGCATGGTTGTGGAGCTGTCATTTATGGCATCGCCGATAAGAATCGGATTCACCAGCGGGTGCCGACGCTGTGTTTCAACCTGCCGGGAATCGTACCTTCGAGAGCCACCGAAGAACTTGCCCGAAGAAATATCGGTGTGCGCGACGGCCACATGTATGCGCCTCGCCTGATGAAACGCCTGGGGCTGGCCCCAGAGAGCGGCGCAGTGCGAGCCTCCCTGGTGCACTACAATACGCGGGAGGAAGTGCGTGAGTTTGGCAGCGCACTGGCCGAAATCACACGCTCATGCTGACCGAGACGCAAGTTCGCGAGATTCGTTCGCGGTTCAAGATTTTTCAGCGCAAAATTTATCTCAATACCTGTTCGCAAGGCGCGCTGTCCGATGCCGTTGAAAGTGGCATGAACGAATTCCTGTCGAGCTGGCATGAGCAAGGTTCACCCTGGGAGACGTGGGTCGAACGCTACGAGGCGGCGCGAACCGCATTTGCAAAGCTTATCCACGCCAGCCCCGATGAAGTTGCCATCGTTACCAGCGTTTCAGCGGGCATAAACGGGATCGCCAGCGCATTGAAGTTCAACGCGCGCGATAAAGTCGTCATGGGCGAGTTCGAGTTTCCCACCATGGGGCACGTATGGCTCTCGCAACAGATTCGCGGCGCCGATGTGCAATTCGCGAAGGCGGAAGGCAATACAATTCCAGTCGCGAATTACGAGAAGCTCATCGACCGAAACACGCTCATCGTGCCGCTCACCCACGTCTGCTTCAAGAACGGATTTCGCACCCAGGTCGGCATGATCGAGAAAATCGCACACAGCGCAGGCACTCTGGTTATGCTCGATGATTACCAGGACTGCGGCACGCGTCCTGTCGATGTGAAAGAGATGAACCTCGATTTTTATGTTGCAGGAACGCTGAAATATCTTCTCGGGCCTCCTGGCCTCGCTTTTCTCTATGTACGGAGGGAACTCATTCCATCACTCTCGCCTTCCGTAACCGGATGGTTTGGGCAGGCGAATCCGTTCGCCTATAACCCGCAGCACTTCGAGCTTTCGCCGACGGCGCGCAGATTCGAATCGGGATCTCCTTCCGTGCCCAACGTCTACGGCGCGATGCCCGGCTTTCACCTGCTGCAAGAAATCGGAATGGAACATATCGCGAGTCACATCAAGAATCTAACGCAATCACTCCTGAGTGCAGCGCGCGATCTGGGCATTCCCGCCAAAACTCCAGTCGGAAGTTGGGGGCCGCTGGTGGTATTGCAATGTCAGGATTCGATCCAGATAGTGCAAAAACTGGCTCAAAGCGGCATTGTCGCGTCGAACCGTTTCGATGGCCTGCGAATCTCGTTTCACGCCTATAACACGCTTGATGATGTGAACGCGGTAGTAGAAGTTCTTAAAAAGAACATCCATCTCCTGGCTGTTGCTCCTATCGGCGTTGCCAGCCATGACTGATCATTCATGACTGATCAATCGCGCCCAAGCACCGCGGCCAGCCTCACGCCGCAAACTCCCATCGCGGCCTCGGAGGGTCTACACCGCGGCCTCACCCAAAGGCAACTCACCATGATGGCCATCGGCGGCGCGATCGGCGTCGGCCTGTTTCTGGGAAGCGGCTTCACCATTCGCTTAGCTGGCCCGGCGGTCATTCTTTCTTACCTTCTAGGCGCGGGCATTGCCTTGATCATGTCTTACGTGCTAGCGGAGATGGCAGTTGTACATCCCGTCGCCGGCGCGTTTGGAGCGTACGCTGAAGCCTATCTCAATCCTTGGGCAGGATTTTCCGTCCGCGCGACTTATGGCGTCGCGCAGATCATCGCCATCGGCGCCGAAGTCACAGCCGCCGGCATCTACATGTCTTATTGGTTTCCGAGCGTTCCCCAGTGGATCTGGGTAGTGCTGGTTTCCGCCGCTCTCGTCGCGCTCAATTCCATGCAGGTCAATCGCCTCGGAGAGTTTGAATACTGGTTTGCCATGATCAAGGTGGTGGCCATCATCTCGTTCATCGCCGTCGGCTTGTTTTTAATTTTCGGCCGCGGATTGCACGGCTCAACCGCATGGGCCAATCTGACGCAACACGGAGGATTTCTGCCTGCGGGATGGAAAGGAGTCTGGCTCTCGCTCACCATTACGATTACAAGCTACATGGGGGTGGAAGTCATCGCCGTGACTGCTGGCGAGGCCGAAAGTCCGGAAGCCACTATTCCCCGCGCCCTGCAGAGCATCGTCTGGCGGCTTATCCTCTTTTATGTGCTGGCGATTGCCATCATGGTTGCTATGGCTCCCTGGAATCAGAGTACAAGTGCGTCGGGGATTTCGGGCAGCCCGTTCGTTCTCGCATTTTCTGCTGCGCACGTGCCATTCGCCGCCGCGATCATGAATTTCGTGGTGCTGACTGCAGCGCTCTCCAGCGTGAACACGGACCTCTATCTTTCGACGCGCATGTTGTTCTCTCTTGGCCGGGAAGGATATTTCCCGGATTGGATGGGCAAGGTGAGCCGCAAGGGAGTGCCGCATCGCGCGCTGCTGGCTTCAACCGCTGGAATCATCGCCGCGATCCTGCTGGCCATCTTTGCCCCCAGGAACGCATTTCTCATGCTTTACGGAACGGCTATCGCAGGGATGCTTTTTGTGTGGCTGGTAATTCTCGCGAGCCATCTTCGCTTTCGCAATGCGGTTGCTCGCGAGCGGCTCTTGAGTCTGCCCATGCGCCTGCCTGCGCATCCGTTTTTCACCGTGGCTGGCATTGCCTTGCTGGTCGCAATTTCGATGACGACTTTCTTCGTGGATGGCTTGCGATGGTCGGTGCCGGCATTTTCCGTTTTTCTGGGATTGATCACTCTTCTCTATTTTCGCAACCGGAAAACGAAGGTTGCCGGTGAGTTTTCCGTTTCCCATGCCCAGCCAGAATAGTCTTCCGCAAAATCATCGTGAACAGGCCGGCCAATGCCGTGAGACATACTCGGCGCTCCGCGGCCAATTCAACGGCGATCTTCTGCGCGTAAGCGACCCCGGATACGAGGAGGCACGAACCATCTGGAACGGCATGGTTGCGAGACGGCCGGGCCTCATCGCGCGCTGCATCGATGTGATCGATGTTCAAAATGCAGTGCGAATCGCGAACGATATGGGCATTCTTACCGCAATTCGTTGTGGAGGCCACAGTCTCGCGGGCTTCAGCACCTGCGACGGCGGGTTAGTGATTGATCTCTCGAAAATGCGCGATGTGTCTGTGGACCCCGATACGCGGCGGGCACGTGTTGCCGGAGGCTGCCTGTTGGGCTCGATCGATACCGCGACGCAAAAAGCGGGGCTGGTCTTTCCCTCCGGTGTTGTGTCTCACACCGGTGCCTCCGGACTCATCCTCGGCGGAGGCACAGGCTGGCTCACGCGGCGGTTCGGGCTGTCATGCGACAATGTTGCGGCTTTCACTCTGGTCACAGCGGACGGAGCTGTTGTGCGAGCCAGCTCAGAAGAAAATCCTGATCTGTTCTGGGGGCTGCGCGGAGGCGGAGGTAACTTCGGAATCGTGACCGAATTCGATCTGAAACTCCATCCGCTGAAGTCAGTCGTGCTTGCCGAAGGCCTGACTGCTCAGGAGAACATTCGCAAACTGCTCGAGCGCTGGCGGGACTTCATGGCCAACGCTCCGTTCGACTTGAAATGGAACGTCAACCTTCGCATCGCCCCGCATGCCAAGAGCGTTCCGGTACAGCTTCGTGGGCAGCCAGTGGCAGGCAGTTCGCTGATTTGGACTGGTGCTCCGGAGATGGCAGAGCAGCAATTTCAGTCCGCTTTATTGCTGTGCGATCGTGATTCTGTGCGCAGCCAAACCGTATCGTACCTGGACTTGCAAACCATGGCCGATTCCGATTTCCCGCATGGCCGTCGTTACTACACGAAGTCGGGCTATCTTAATTATCTTGATGATGCGACGATCGACCGGTTTCTCGATGGGCTCTCTACCATTCCGTCATCCGAAACACAGATCGAACTTGCTTACTTGGGCGGCGCAGCCGGAGAGATCGTTGCCGATGAGACCGCATTTGGCGATCGCAGCGCACCGTTTATCATCAACCTGCTGGCGAACTGGCAGGATGCCTCTGGCGATGCTCTGCACATTTCCTGGGCCCGGTCCGTCTTCGAAAAGCTCCGGCCGGCAATGAAACCTGGCGTCTACGTGAACTTTATGAGTGGCGACGAGCAGGATCGCGTGCCCGAGGCGTACCGGCAAAGATGGGACCGCATGGTCGCGCTCAAGGCGCACTATGATCCAGGCAATTTCTTTTGCCTGAATCAGAACGTTCGACCGCGGAAAAACTGATGGAATGTACGTTCGACTCTGACATGACAACGGAGGATGAGGATCATGTTCGTGGATCGTGCAGTTTCACCCAGCACAGCGAGGTTCAGCCTCCTCACAATTGTAGTTTTGCTTGTCGGAGTCTCCGGATCTTTTGCGCAAAACGATAGCTCGTTCTACGTATCAACGACCGGGAGCGATACGAACCCGGGCACTCAAGCGGCGCCCTGGAGGACCATTCAGCACGCCGCCGATGTTGCCCGCGCGGGTAACACGATCAGCGTGCGTGGCGGAGTTTACGAAGAGCTGGTAACCGTCAAATCCTCGGGCAATGCAACCGATGGGTACATTACTTTCAAAAGCTATTCCGGCGAAACGGCCGTGCTCGATGCAACGCATTTCACTCCCGAGGGCAGAAGCGCCATATTGACGATTCACAACCAGAGTTACGTGAGAATCGAGGGCTTTGAGATTCGGAATTTCCGCACCGCCGAACATCATCTCGCGCCGCTCGGCATAAGCATAATGGGATCTGGATCGCATATCGAACTGCTGAAAAACAATGTTCACCACATTGAAAACACGTTTCCGGGCCGTGACCATCCGGGGAGCGGCGGCAACGGTTTCGGCATTGCAGTGTATGGCACCGACGCGAAAACTCCAATCAGCGACCTGATCATCGACGGCAATGAGGTCCATCATCTCAAAACCGGTTCGAGCGAATCACTCGTGGTGAATGGAAACGTTACGAATTTCCGCATCACGCATAATGTCGTTCACGACAACAACAACATTGGCATCGACGTCATCGGTTTTGAGCGAACAGCGCCCGATCCGGCAGTCGATCAGGCTCGTGATGGGGTGGTCAGCGAAAATCTGGTTTACAACATCACCTCGCGAGGCAATCCAGCGTACGGCCAGGACCAGTCTTCCGACGGCATTTACGTAGATGGCGGGGCCAGGGTTTTAATCGAACGCAATGTCATTCATGATGTCGATTTCGGTATCGAACTGGCCAGCGAGCACCGCGACCGAGCCACAAGCTACATCATTGCCCGGAACAATCTTGTTTATCACTGCAACACCGCTGGCGTTTCGATCGGAGGCTACGCGCCGGAACGCGGACACACCGAACATTGCGTCGTAATCAACAACACACTCTATGACAATGACACATCGGCAACTGGATCCGGCGAGTTCCAGATGCAGTGGAACATGTCGGACGACATTTTTGAGAACAACATCGTGTACGCCGGTGGGCGCTGTTTGATGTCGGTGAACAAATCTGAGGTCGATCGAAAGCAGCCGCCAGTCACCATTGATCACAATCTCTATTATTGCGCTGCGGGATCGAAGGCAAGCGCATGGAAACAGGTTTCCGGCAGCGTCGCTGGGTTCGACAAATACGTTCATTCTACAGGGAACGACACTCACTCCCAGTTCTTGGATCCGGGATTCGTCAACGCTACCGATCGGGACTTTCACCTGCGGTCCGACTCGCCGGCGATTGCCGCAGGCGTAATCGACGGACTGCCTGTCGGAGAAAATGAGCTCGACGCGGCGCCACGCGTCAACTCCGGGAAAATTGACCTCGGTTGCTACGAGAAGCGCTAGCGGCAAACCTTGCCGAATTGCGGGACGAACGGCTCAACCGCGACGCCCAATTAGCCCTTAAATCCTTTGTCCTTTTGGACACCCCCAGGGTCGGCCTTTCGTTTGGCCGGTTTGCCTTTATTGAGCGACACGGCGGTGGCACATGGGTTCTCCTTATAGTGACTAGGCTTGCGTCGGTACGCTTCCCGGATGT
>JASICF010000091.1 GCA_030044775.1 Candidatus Sulfotelmatobacter sp.
TTTCATCATTCTTCCCGACTCCATCGGCCACGGCCACTCTTCTAAGCCGAGCGATGGCCTGCACGGTCGCTTTCCTCACTACGCTTACGCAGATATGGTGGCCGCGCAGCATAGGCTGCTTACCGAAGGCCTAAAAGTCAATCATCTGCGCCTGCTGATGGGAACTTCGATGGGCTGCATGCATTCGTTCATGTGGGCGGAAACGTATCCCGATTTTATGGACGCAGCGATGCCATTGGCCTGCCTGCCAGTTGAAATCGCAGGCCGTAACCGCATGATGAGAAAAATGATGATGGACGCAATCACGAGCGATCCCGCCTACATGAATGGGGAATATAAAGAAGAACCGATCGCGGGGCTGCGTAGCGCGATGAATGTGTTTCTGATCATGACCAGCAGCGCTCTGCAGATGCAGAAAGACTCTCCCACGCGCGAGCAGGCGGATGAATTTCTGGAGCGTTACATGAAAGAAAAGCCGCAGACGTTCGATGCCGACGATCTGATTTATGCCTTCGACGCGTCGCGCGACTACAATCCGGAGCCACGGCTGGGTGAGATCGAGGCGCGCGTCACGTTTGTTAATTCGGCCGATGACTTAATCAATCCGCCGGAACTGGGAATCGCAGAGCGGGAAATCAAGAAAGTGAAGAACGGAAAATTTGTTCTGTTGCCGATCAGCGATCAAACCCGCGGCCACGGCACGCACTCGCTGCCGGAGGTCTGGAAGCAATATCTAGCGGAGTTGCTCGCAGAAAACGAGCACCGAAATTAATTCGTTCGACGAGAGCGCCCAATGCGCTCATCAATCGGCTTGCGGCCGGCGAATCCTTCCTCCGTGCCATGCCAGTGAGTGATGGCGGATTCTCCCATCTTCCAGCAGAGCAGCACGATGCGGCCGTCAACTTCGCACGGGAAATCCAGCAGACCGATATCGAGGTCCTTCACCTGCACTCCAATGGAATCGATCTCGGCGAGCGCGTCCTTGGCTTGCTGCTCGGCCTTCGCGCGTTGCGCTTTGCGCTGCGCGGTAGCGATAACGTCGACCCGCGTGCCGCCGTTGAGAAAGATGCGCTGGCTCAGTGCCTGCATTTCGCCATCGACTTGTTCCATGAGCTTCTTGCTGTTGATTGCTGTGCGCAGGAGCGACTGGAGCACGGGCAGCAGGGATTGCGCTTCGTCAAGTGTGAATATTCGGTCAGACATAGATATACCTGATTTTAGCGCAACCTGCCCTCGGAGGGGTCCGGAGAAATTGCCGTATTCAAATCGATGTCGATCATTGGAGAATTCCCCGGCGCGTAACATTCTCCGTCATGGCTGTAATTCGTACAGCCTGCGGCGACATCTTTTCGCTGCGGCGATTGGGCGAACTGCCAGACTTCGGCAAATGAAACTCCGCTCTGCGCAGGACCTGGCGGCTTCTTCGGAAACGAGCAGCCAGGTGACGGCGGGCAGGCGTCGTTGATGGCCCAATAGATGATTCTTCTTCCGCCGGCATTCACGCGAATGTCCTCGGCGGTGACGACATTGCCGTCGTCTGCGTTGGGAATGCCGGAACAATAGATGCCGGCGCGGAATCCGCCTGCGACGATGCCGTCGACCCAGGCGTAAATGTAGGCTTTTTGATCGGGCAACATGCGTCCGCCTTGCTCCTGATCGAGGAAAATGATGGCCCGCGCAGGAAAACCTTCCCGGCGCGCGGCGGCGATCGCAGTCTTCGCATCGGACTGTCCGAGTTTCCTTGCGTTGGAAGTTGATTTCAGTTCGGCGTAGAGGCGTCCGTTGAAGAGAACGAGAAATCCGAAACCAGCGGATTCAACCGTCGCGCGGTGGCCGACCCACGTATTCGTTTTCTCGCCGGGAGGACTATTAAGCCAGTAGCCAGCGTAGGAAAAGGTCTGCCGCAAATTCTTGAGGTTAGCATCGCCCGGATAGTCGTTGCTGTCGAAGCCGAGGTAGGCACGTGTCTGCGCGCAGGCTGAGAGGCAGAAAGAGGTAACCAGTATGAAACAGGCGCACCTCATTACGTTATATTGACTCCTTGCGTGGGGCTGTTTGCTCGCATGGTCGCCGCCCTTACACCCGACTTCGATTTCAGGATTACCCCGCGGACAATCCGCCTTGGTTCCGCATAACAAAAAATGTTTGATGCTCTGGGGCGGGCCGTGTAAGCTTCGCAGCAGGCAAGGCTACCATGTGTTTTTCGGCGGCAGCAAACTTTGTGGGCAGTGGCGCGCTGGGCGCTGTGGGGGCGGTCACTCTGACCAGAGTGAAACACCGGCGTGAATTATTATTCGCCGCGCTGCCATCGCTGTTCGCGATTCATCAGTTCATCGAGGGATGGGTTTGGCTGGGGCTGGATGGGATTTTCTCGCCCACCGTGACGCACAACATGGGTGCGGCCTTCATGCTTTATGCGCAGGGATTGCTGCCTTTTCTGTTGCCCCTAAGCGTGCTGCTGTTCGAGCCCGACGCCCGAAGCCGACGGCGCATGCTTCCCTTTCTGGGCCTGGGCGTGGCCACTGCGCTCTATATCCTATGGGCCCTGACGGCGTATCCGCTGGAAGTCTACGTCAGGGGAAACAGCATCGTGTATATCAATCAGGCGACCAACAATCTGGCAGTTGCGGTGCTGTACGTAGTCG
>JASICF010000634.1 GCA_030044775.1 Candidatus Sulfotelmatobacter sp.
CGTTGAAATATCCGATGGCAAAATCCGGGTCGAGTTCGATCGCTTTACGGGCTTCGGCGGCCGCCTTTTCGTATTGACCGGCAGCTTTGTTGATATACCCCGATAACTGTATATGGGGCATTGCCTCACGAGGGTAGGTTTGCGCCCAAGTCTCGCAGGTCTGTTGCGCCCCTTGCAAGTTTCCCGTTACCAGCGTCTGGTAGCCGGCAGTGATAAAGAACTTCTCCCGGTCACTTGTGCGACCCCGCAATTGCCAAGCTCTCGTCGTGCTTTCGGCGGAGAGATCGGATTCATCGAGATCGGCGTACATGCGCCCCAGCGCCGCGTGTGCCATGGCGAAGTTGGGATCGATTTCCGTAGCGCGCGTAAAAAGGGGCAGCGCGGCCGTCGCGCCACTTGAGGAGTGAACCTTCCAGGCCATGCTATAAGCTTCCAGGGCTTCGAGTGACGCGGTCGTCGCCTCGGCCAGCGGAGTATCGTGCTGTTGAATCGTGGACAGCGATTCCCCGACTCGACTTCTGAATTTGCTCGCAATCTGACCGAGCGCATTCAGAACATCCTCTTTCCTTGGCGCTTGCGCCTGCTCGTCATCAAGGATCTCCCCGGTGCGACAGCGCTTTGCACGCAGCCCTAGTACGTACTGGCTTCCGAGGCGTGCAATCGAGCCTTCCAGCACGGCAGCACTACCCGTCCGCTCGCAGATTTCGCGAGCGAGTTCAGGAGTAAGCGCCGCGTCCACCGATCGCCCCGTCAGGCGGAGAGTATTCCGGATTCGCTGGTCTGAGATGAGACTAAGAAATGGAGATTGCTCAAGTTGCACCGCCATCCCCTGCCGCAGCGTCCCATCAAAAACCGTCTCGCCGGTGGAATTCGCAAAATCGGCAAGCACTACTGTGTCTTTTGCGCTCAATACCCGCCGATGCCCGAATAACCTCCACACCCCAACCGCAGCCGCAATCATCAGAATCGCCGTCAGCGCAATCGCCCACCTCAGGGGCCGGGTCTCGGTGACCTGCACCTCCACCTTCTGGTGATTCGCAGCAACAAGGCTGAACTCCTGGTTTTCCACCAACCGCACATTCTCTGCCAGCCGGTAGCCTCTGCCAGGAACAGTCAATATGTACTTGTGGTCCTGTGGGCTCTCTCCGAGCGCCTTGCGGAGCATAAAAATGTTGCGGCTCAGGTTCGCCTCTTCAATAAACGTGTCTGGCCAAACCGCCTTCAGCAGATCGTCCTTGGTCACGATCTCCTGGCTGTGCCTGACCAGCACCAGCAGAATCTGAAACGTCTTCGGAGTCAGCGACACAGGCTCGCCAGCACGCAGCAGAGTCTCCTTCTCGGCATCCACCCGAAAAGGTCCAAACTCATACAGTTGTTTGACCTTCTGCTCCACCATCGAAGTCCTCAAGCCCCGGCCTCTGCCCCTCGAACGCCAATCTAGCACGGAGTCCGCGTCAGCCTCTAGTTCAGCGGTCATTTCAACGCCGTTTCAAATGCTGTGTTTTCAAATTCTTACCATCTGCGAGAAATTATCAGAACTTTTCATACTGTTTGAAAGGACTTATCACCCCCGAGTCGGGCATTCTGCGATCGTTTCACACCGCGGACAGCAGGGAAACGAGGCCGTAATGGCAAAGCAGACAAAGATCACTATCAAAACCGATTCTCTCTTGGTCCTTCGCGGTGTCGGTTCCACTCGCGCCCGCTGCCCTCTTTGCAATGGCGAATCCGAAATGATCGCGCTCGAAAACCTTCAAGTCATTTCCAACCTCGATCGATCGGCGCTCGAAGAGTGGATCAACTCGGGCGAACTGCACCGGCTCAAGGGTGAGGATGACTCGGCTCTCGTCTGTCTCAACTCCCTGCTCGCCAGCGTGCGACACACCAAAACAAGCTGACTCACCACTTCAAAAGGAGACTCGACAATGAAATTCAGATTCTTCGCATCCATCGCGGCGGCGACTCTGGTCGCGCTGCTGGCAACGCCGTCACGCGTCGTCGCACAGGGCAATACAAACTACTTCGTGCTCCATGCATTCAAAGGCGCCGACGGGTCAGCACCCAACGGCAGCCTCATCGAAGACTCGGAAGGCAATCTCTATGGCACCGCCATCGGCGGCGGCGACACCACCGACATTCCCTGCCAGAACAGCCCTTACGGTTTCGGCTGTGGGGTCGTCTACAAGCTCGATCAGCACGGCAACGAGGCAGTCCTTTATCAATTCAAAGGCGGTCCTGACGGAGCTTATCCCGCCACCGAACTCCTCCTCGATGAAGCAGGCAATCTTTACGGCACGGCTCGAGGCGGTGGAATAACGACCGATCCAGCTTGCGGTTTTAATTACGGATGCGGTGTCGTCTTCAAGATTGATCGCGAGGGTGGCCAGTCGGTCTTTTACTCCTTCGAAGGAGGCGCAGATGGCTGGGGTGTCTCTTCTGGTCTGATTCGGGATCCGGCGGGCAACTTCTACGGCGTTACGATCGCGGGCGGTATCTCCAACACAGCCTGCACCGGTGACGGACCTCCCGGAACCTGCGGAGTTGTTTTCAAACTGGATCCGAACGGCAACGAGACCGTGCTGCACAGCTTCACCGGCGGCTCGGACGGATACGGCTCTTACGGCAGTCTCACGCGTGATTGGCAGGGCAACCTCTTCGGCACCGCTTCTAATGGCGGAGACGTATCCAGCTCCTTCTGCGGCATGATAGTCGAGGCTCTCGCTGGCGCGGTGGGTTGCGGAACCGTCTTCAAGATCGACTACACCGGCGACTTCTCCATCCTCCATACGTTTGAAGGACGAGACGGCGGTCCCTTTCCTGATAGCTGGCTCGTCACCGACGCTGCAGGCGACCTCTACGGCATCACTGGCAACGGCGGCTGGGCAATCAGCAAGACCAATCTGGGCAACGGAACCGTCTTCAAAATCAACCGTCAAGGCAACGAGTCCGTCCTGTATAACTTCGCCGGAGGCGAGCAGGGGTCCACTTCCTTGGGCAGCGTGATCCGTGACAACCGGGGCAATCTCTACGGCGCAACGTTCTTTGGCGGCGATACTTCCGATTCCGCCTGCAGTGCAGTCGGCGGCTGCGGCGTTGTCTTTAGGCTCGACCCATGGGGGCGTTACACTGTCCTGCACACCTTCACAGGCCCTGACGGCTCCAACCCCTTAGCCAGCCTCTACATGGACCAACGCGGCGACCTCTACGGTACAACCACCGCGGGAGGAGACCCAACCTGCAACTGCGGAGTCGCGTTCAAAATCACGCTGGAACACAACTTGGGCGAATACTAAACTGCAGTGCGGTCACAAACTCAAGAAATCGGCTTCCCACCCTTTTCGGCGCTTGGCGTCGAAGGGGATGGGATGTCGGCAAAGCGGACAGTGAGCGGCTCCTTCAGCCCGCGGCTCTATTTCGATTTTGTCGTTGACGGCACCTTGATTGCTGCTTGGGTTTGGGACGAGTCCGTTTCGAGGTGGGCTTGCGAGACATCGTTCGTGGTCCTCCCTAGACCGCGCCACAATGGTCGATCGCGGGCGCGAATCCTACGTGCCTGACTAGATCAGGTCAATGAAAGCAGGCGTAGGATGTCGCCGCGGGAAAAACCGCAACCTCCGACTTTGCGCCGCAAAGTTAGGAACGTGGAGGGCGCGCGGGAAAATGGGTTCGGGCGCGGAGTGCGATACTGCTGTAACTCTCGGGGTCCAAATGGTAAAGGTCAGCATCCTGTATCCGAGCAATGAAGGTTCTCGGTTTGACGTTTCGTACTACGTCGAGACTCACATGCCGATGTCGATTCGACTCCTAAGTGCGCATCCGGGCTTCAAAGGCGTATCTGTCGAGCGTGGGCTTGGGGGTGCGGTTCCTGGCTCGAGGCCGGCCTACGTTGCTATGTGCTACTTTCTTTTCAGCTCTATGGACGACTTTTTGGCAGCCTTTACGCCAAATGCATCCCTGCTTCAAGGCGATATGCCGAACTACACAGACATCGAGCCAGTCATTCAATTCAGCGAGGTGATAATCTCAAGATAAAAGAAGAACGGGACTTGAAAAGTGCGCGCATGAAGGTTTGTTGGCAACTCTCAGCTTGGGATTACTGCAGGCTTGTCCGTTGACTGGAATCCAATTGCGTCCAAATAGCAACTGGTGCATCAGAATATCGTCTGCATATGAGTGATGTCGGAACCCGGGAGGATGACGATGTCAATTTCCAGCCGACCGCAAGTCAACGGAATCCTCGAAACCTCACTCTACGTCGAGCACCCGATCAAATCGTTTGAGTTCTATCGCAGCGTTCTTGGCTTTGAGCTGATTGACACCGATCCGAAAGAGGGAGTTAGCGATGAGACGCGACTGTGCGCGATGCGCGCAGGTGACCGGAGCATACTCCTACTGTTCAAGAAAGCCGCTACAGCAGACACAAACATAACTGGCGCGATCCACATTGCCTTCGGCATTTCCCGGGCGGACGTACCAGCTTGGGAGGCATGGCTGTCGCAGCAGGGGATTACGATTGAGCTAAGGAAAACTTGGAAATACGGCGGCGAGGCGCTTTACTTCCGCGACCCCGATGGTCATCAGCTGGAGGTGGTGACACCAGGTGTATGGA
>JASICF010000635.1 GCA_030044775.1 Candidatus Sulfotelmatobacter sp.
CGAGATCTTTGCGGATGGTGACCTGCGAGGTCTGGAATTGCCGGGAGAGTTCCGCGACGAGGACGCGACCCTGATCATTCAGGATGTCGAGGATAGCGCGGCGGCGTTCTTCATTGAGCATTCGAGTGGAAGTCGGTCACAAGTTCGCGATCGGAGACCGTGACCTTTTGTTTCGCATTACTTTTTATATCGTTTTCTTTCGTTTGTCCAATGGGTTTTGGTGGCCGTTCTCGCGTTGCCGGCCCAACGTCCAATGCAGCTCGTTTTCGGCGCCTTTTTTACGACTAGCCAGAGTGGTGCCTATCCTAATACCTGTGCCCAAACATACATTGAAGTTGACTCGAAATTGTGCGGTAATTCAATCAACATGTGTGGGACCGCCTCGCTGGGGTCGATGCGGCGTGCGTAAGTTTCTTATGTCTCGACCGGACGAAAATTCGTGCGGGGAAAACGCGACCGAGAGAACGGCCGCTGCCAAGAAACCATATCAGGAGCCTTCGTTTCGCCACGAGCGGGTTTTCGAGACCATGGCGCTCGCATGCGGCAAAATCGATCCCACTAACTTCGAATGCCGGTTCCACCGGAACGCTTCTTAACGTGCCGGCATCTGCGCCAACCTATTCAAGCCCTCGCGAGACTGCCAGGCTTGATCTTTGCCTTGAGATCCTGCGCCGCAGGACGATTCGGCTGACGGCATGGGGGACGAGCATGTTGCCCTCGATTTGGCCAGGTGACCTTTTGACCATCGAGCCCGCGGAACATGATGAGATTGTTCGCGGGGATATTGTTGTGCTATTGCGGAATCATCGCGTCTTCATTCATCGCGTAATCGAGGTGGGCGATAAAAGTGACGGCTGGATGTGCATTACGCGGGGCGATTCAATGCCGCAGAGCGACGCGCCGGCAACTGTGTCCGATCTGCTGGGGAAGCTGGCTCGTATCAGGCGAGCGAGGCGCAGCTTTGCCCCCAGCCGAAGAATGTCGATGCTCGGCTCTGGGCTGGCCTGGATATTCGGCCGTTCCGATCAGGTCCGCAATCTCGCGTTAAGAATTCATGCTGTCAGGCTCAGAACGGACTCGTCGGGAAGAGTCGATCTTGCAGAGGATGCCAACGGCGTGATCTGTCTTCCATACATTTCGCAATCCTCCAGTTCTCACATATGAGCGTTATGCCAACTGCAGTTGCGGCAGAATCGGTGTCCGTCGAGATCGGCGGGATTGGGCTGGCCCTGCACGTGCAGGATTCCTCGTTTCGTCGCATGGTGGAGAATCGCTATTCAGGCTTTGTAGCAAGTTCTCAAGCTCCACAGTGCGAGTTCGACATCGAGCTTTACGATGCAGGGGAGCCGGTTCCGGCCGATGACCAATTAGAGGTGAAGCTCGAAGCAGGCGAGTGGTTGCTGAGGCGCGGGGATTTCCGAGCGCGATGGAATCCGCGAACGATGCGCGGACACATCCGTCAATCATGCAATCCCTACGCCATCGATTCCGTGTTGCGCATTGTTCATTCTCTGATTCTTGCCCAGCGAGGTGGTTTTCTCGTCCATGCTGCCAGCGTCATTCGCGGAGGCAAGGCATTTATTTTTTCCGGGGTTTCCGGTGCGGGGAAGACAACGATCTCCCGTCTTGCGCCTGCGGACGCTGCGTTCCTCAGTGACGAAGTCTCTTATGTGCGGCGGGACGGCAATCAGTATTTTGCCTGCGGGACGCCGTTCGCCGGAGAACTGGCGCGAGCCGGGGAGAATCAATGCGCGCCGCTCAGCGATCTTTTTTTCCTCGAAAAAGGCCCGCGGAACAGCATCGAGCCGATCGCGCCAACGGATGCTATTCAGCGACTCATGCGGAACATCCTGTTTTTCGCCAACGATCCTGAGCTGGTGAAACTGGTTTTTCAATTCGCGTGCGAGTTTGCAAGTGTGGTTCCGATGCACCGCTTGGTATTCGTTCCCGACGAGAGAGTGTGGGACATTATTTGTTAGCAATCGGGGCCTACGATGGCTGAAAAGTACATTGCGCGAAGCACTGAAATCGCTGCACGAATGCTGGGCGGCGAAATGATGATAATGTCCGCCCAGGACTCGACTTTCTTTACGCTCAATGAAGTGGCCACGGTGATCTGGCAGGCTGCGGACGGCTGTACGCCGCTGTCAGAAATTGTCAGGGGCAAGATCTGTCAGGAATTCGAAGTTGACGCGGAACAGGCGCAACGCGGCGCAGAGCGCTTTGTTGACGAACTGTCGCAGCATGGCATTCTTCTGGTATCAGAGCGACCGCTGATTGACTCCTCCGACCCGGAGATCTCATGACTTTGATGGCCGAGATGAATCAGAAGGCTCTGAATCTCGGCATACCGCTCAGCGTTCACCTCGATCTCACCTACCGCTGCAACGAGCAATGCGTGCATTGCTACCTGGATCACGACGACCACGGCGAGATGACCACGGACGAAATTTTTGGCGTGCTCGATCAGCTAGCCGCCGCGGGAGTTTTTTTTCTTTCTCTCAGCGGCGGAGAAGTCTTGCTGCGCCGGGATTTTTTTTCGATTGTCGAACATGCGCGGAAACTGCTGTTCAATGTCAAAGTGAAAACCAACGCTACGATGATCCGGGAGAAAGAAGCCGCGAGGCTTCGCCAGTTGGGCGTCGAGCAGATACAGATCAGCGTCTACTCCCATCGCGCGCAGGTTCATGATGCCATCACGAAACTGCCGGGCTCCCTCGACCGCACCCTCCGCGCGATTCGATTCTTAAAATCGCAGGGCCTCAAGGTCAGCATCTCCAATGTTCTCATGTCGGGCAATTTTGCCGATCAGCAAGGGGTAATCGAGTTAGCCAAAGAACTCGGAGTCGCCTACACACTCGATCCGACAATTACGCCGAAGATGGACGGCGACACTTCGATTCTCGGTTTGCGCATCGCGAACTCGGAACTGAAGCAGATTTTTCAGAATGAGGAACTGGTGGGCGATGTCGCCGAGTTCTGCGCGCCGCCGCCTCCGCCGGGCGAAGATGTGATGAATGGATTTCCCTGCAGCGCCGGTCACACGTCCTGCTATATCTCTCCCTATGGCGACGTTTTTCCGTGCGTGCAGTTTCCACTTCCCAGCGGCAACGTACGCCGGCAGAGATTTCTTGAGGTCTGGCGCCACTCACCGCAGCTAAACGATGTCCGTTCGATTCGCGCCCGCGATTTGCCGACCTGTTCGACCTGCAGCCATGTCGGAACTTGCACGCGATGTCCGGGTTTGGCCTACATGGAAGGAAACATGCGCGGCCCGTCGACGGCGGATTGCGAAAAATCGTTTCAGAGGACAGGAATCCCATCGGCAAACATGCTGAAAAAGGCGTGGTCCGGTTTGGCAGGCCCTTTGATTCAGATTCAGGGCTTGGCAAATTCCGCGCAGATTCCGTCGGTTTCGCAGGAAGCGAATCAGCTAACTGCTGAAAAATCTGCCTTGCGGAGCAACGCGGAATTTCTCCCGATATCCGGCGCAAACAAGCAAAGTGGCCGAATCGTGGAAGCCCTTTAGATCCAGCGATTTCAGGCACGCGAGTAACCATTCCATGAATCCGATGGATTCTGCTAAGTTACGAAAGTCAGGTGTGATCTTTGCGGCGCGTGAGGGAACATAAGAATTGACTAATCTGGCAGTAGACTGCGTTAAAGGAGACATACCATGCGGGCGCGAGCATTCTATTCACTGGTTGCGGCAGGTCTTTTCCTGCTTGCAATGCCGCTTTTTGGCCAAGCGCGCGAAGACGCCTCACCCTCGGACGCCAGCGAGAAGCCGGCCCACCTAGGGTACCCTCATGGCTGGAGCTCCCAGCACCTCCTGATGCCCGGCGGAGCTGACGATGTCCAGAACGCAGGGGATCGCGATCCGCGTTACGTCTACAACTGGGTGATGCGGCAAGTCGCCATCCAGAGGTTTCGCCATCCATTGAACTCCCGGATGAAACCCCGAAAGACGCATATCGATTGGGCGGTTTCCCTCGAAAAAGGCTATGTGCCGCAGAATCAGTTCCCCGTGAAGTATCAGTTCGATGTGACGGCCGAAAACTGCACGTCCGATTTCCTTCTTTTGGGGCTGACAACGACCGGGGCTGCGCAAGGCAATATCGTCGGCATCAACAACCTCTATACTTCGGCCAGTCCCGCATGCAACAACGGATCACCCTGGGTGGCTTTCGCGTATAACGCCACCACCGAAGGAGGCCAAATCACGACTTCGCCGGAACTTTCGGAGAATGGAACCGAAGTAGCGTTCGTGGAAAGTGTCGCCTCGGGAAGCAAGATGGGTTCGTATTTCCATGTGCTCGTTTTGCCGAATCCGATTCCGGCGCCGCCCACACAGGATGGAACAGTCCTGTCTCCTTTGACCCCGACGACATGTACGACGCCAACGACGGCCGGCTGTGAAACGACATTGACCATACAGACGGCAAAGGGCGATTCGAATTCCTCGCCCTGGATCGACTACAACAATGATACGGCTTACGTCGGCGGAGACAGCGGTGTGCTTTACAAAATCACTCCGGTATTCGGAGGGGGGGCACCGGCTCTGGTGAGTGATCCCACGAATTGGCCGGTTACGGTTTCGACCAATACGCACAATACGATCCTTACCGCCCCGGTGGTCGATGACACGGCCGGGCTCATCTTCCTTGGGGACGGTGACGGATACCTGTACTCCGTCAAGTTGACAAGCCCGGGCAAGACCTTTGTGGCACAAGATAAAGTCGGCTGGGTGTACGACGGAACCACTGACGGAAGCGGCGATGCAGGCACGGGCATCGTGGACCCGCCCATTGCGGTAACCGATCCCGCCAATCCCACGACTGATCAGGTATTCGCATTTACCGGATGTAGTGAAGTGCAGGGCATTGGCGGGGCCGTGACTCAGCTTCCCGCGACCTTCGCGACCGGCTCTGCCACCACCAGTAACACGGTGAACCTGGGATCCGCTAGCGGGGATGGTGATTGCACCGGCCTCAACGTCCATGCCGGAGCCTTCGACAATGAGTTCTGGCTCACCGGATCTACCTCTGGGCATCTCATGGCGTGTGGATTTACAAATGATGGCGGCACGCCGGCGGCGCCAGTCATGTATTTTTTCCCTTTTGCCAGCAACGAACTTACGAGCACGGGATCGAGCTCATTTACGATCAACGCGACAAAAGGCGAAGAATGTTCGCCGCTGACTGAGTTCTACAACGGAACCTCCGACATGTTGTTCTTTGGTCAGGGCGATACCACCAACGCGTTTGTGGAGAGTTCGACCATCAGCAGCAGCGGGCTGACCACGCCCAACTGCACTGGCACGCCGACCTCCACCTGCGTGACCTCTACAGACGCCCTGGGAGGGACCAGCGGCATCGTGATCGACAACCAGTTGTCAAACGGCGGCACGAATATTTACTTCACGACGCTGGCGCCAGGTTCGGTCAACGGGCAGAAGTGCAATGTCACTGGCGGAACGGCGAATCCTTACTGCGCGGTGAAGCTGACCCAATCCGGACTGCAATAAACGTTGCAGCGAACGCGGACTGAGTGCGCTTGGCCGTTCCATCACGCGACCTCGGCCGGCGCAGCCGACACCGCAACTCCTCTCAGCGGCGAGGCAATTGCCCGCATTACCTTCTCGAACCCGGCAAAGTCGAGCGATTGTGGGCCATCGGAGAGCGCCCGCTCGGGGCAGGGATGCACCTCAATCATTAATCCGTCGGCGCCGACGGCCACGGCGGCGCGCGACACTGCGGCGATCAGGCTTTGCTTGCCGGTTCCGTGCGAAGGATCGGCAATCACAGGCAGATGGGAAAGGTCGCGAGCCAGCGCCACAGCGGCCAGGTCTAAAGTGTTGCGCATTTCGGTCTCGAAAGTCTTGATGCCGCGCTCACACAGCACAACCTGATTGTTCCCTCCGGCCAAAAGATATTCGGCCGCCAGAAGCCACTCTTTTACAGTCGCTGACGGACCGCGTTTCAATAACACCGGCTTGTTGATGGTGGCGAGTCGCCGCAGCAGAGCGAAGTTCTGCATGTTGCGTGCGCCGACCTGCAGCATCTCGGCGTGCTCACAAATGATGTCTACATCTTCCGTGCTCATAACCTCGGTCACGACCGGCAGTCCAGATTCGTCCCGCGCCTCGCGGAGAATCTTCAGGGCCTCGATTCCAAGGCCTTGAAAATCGTAAGGAGAAGTTCGCGGCTTATACGCTCCACCGCGCAGCATCGTAGCTCCAGCGCGCTTGACCGCCTGCGCCGTGCTGAGCAATTGCTCGCGCGATTCCACCGAGCACGGTCCGGCGATGACCACCACTCCCAGCCCGCCGATCGCCACTCCTCCTACGTTCACCACCGAGCGCTCGGGTTTTACCTGCCGGCTCACAAGTTTGAACGGTTGTGCGATGGGAACGACAGTCTCCACACCCGGCGCAACTTGCAGGGCTTCGATCTCATGCCGCCGTCCGTTGCCCACGGCAGCCACGATGGTGCGCTCGACTCCTCGCGTGACGTGGGGTTGATACCCGGCCTCGCGGATTCGCTCGATGATGTGAGTAATTTCCTGGTCGGTCGCTCTTTCGGACATATTGACAATCATGGCGGGTTCTCCCTGGTTTATTGGAAAAGTAAAAAGGCCGCGAATGCAATCGCGGCCTTTGGCTTAACTTGCTGGATCTGATTTCTTATTTGCTCGATCGCCCCGCAAGCATCGCCGCCGCCGCTACTCTCCTAAAGTAGCGAAACGGCTCGACAAATAGGGCAAATCGCTGCATGACACAACTTCCCATGGTGAACTGGAAGGGCTAGGACCCTTTAACCGTTACTGAATGGAACTCGCAGTGTTCGAGAAAACGTTATTGGCGTTGGACCCGATCAACCGGATCGTGCCGACTACCAGGACCAGGATGACCGCCAGCATTACCGCGTATTCGGCGATGTCTTGCCCTTCCTCTCCCACCCAGAGCTTGCGGACAAAGTCAGTCATACTCTCCTCCAGTTCCAACATCCAATTCTAAATGGCTTGAAAAGTGCTGTGAAGAAGTGCAGTCAGTGCCAACCATAATGCCCCAGCGCCTCTGGCTTGTCAATGCGGGGCATTAATAAATATTGCGAATGCACAGCGGCGCCTCTACAAAGACACAGACGGCTCACTTTGCTTCACCCGACTTTTGGCCGCACCATTTCGAATCGCTGGCCGGTTCGGGTGTACTGAATCCCTCCCATGCGGCCGATGAGGTCGAGCGAATTGCGGTCGAGTTTTCCATTGTTCATGTGCACGTCTTTTACATGAATCGAAACCACTCGGCCGATAACCAGGCTGCTGCCAGTCGGAGCGGGAGAAAAATCCAGAATCTGATGAAGCCGGCATTCGAAGCTGACTGGCGACTCAGCGACTCGGGGTGGCCGGACAACTTTCGAAGGCTCAGCAGTTACATTCGCGATATCGAACTCGTTCACGGATGGATCATGTTCGCCGCTGGTCAGGTTCATGGCTTCGCGCAGATCGTACGTCACGATGTTGACCACGAATTCCTTCGTCTCGCGAACATTGCGCAGCGTGTCTTTGGCTACGCCGCCGGCGGCGCTCGGTTGCTTCGCAGGCCGAAGGCCCGGAGCAAACGCCAGCAATGGGGGATCGATGCAGACAGCATTGAAGAAAGAGAATGGAGCAAGGTTGTGAGAGCCGGCTGCGCTGATGGTGGAAACCCAAGCGATAGGCCGCGGAGCGACCGAATTGAGAACGAGGTTGTAAATTTCGTTGTAAGGAGTTGCGGCTGGATCGACGGTCATTTTGTGAGTATAGCGTTCGCCGCTATCGATCCGTCGCGGTAGAGATTTCCTTCGCGGCGATCACGGTGTTGCTGTGAATTGTCACCGTATCCTCGACATTCTGTGCGTAGCCTCCGGCGTAGGTGACCATCACGGGGATATTTCGGGCACGTGCGACGCGGAAGACCAGCTCGTCGCGCCTCTTCAGGCCATCGATGGTCAGCGACAGTCCGCCGAGTTGATCTTCGCGGTATGGATCGGCGCCTGCGATGTAGCAGATCAGTTCCGGCTCGAACTGCCGCAGGCCGGAACTGAGAGCGTTATCCAGCCACGCGAGATAATCGTCATCGCCGATTCCGTCAGGAAGATCGACATCGATCGACGATGGTGGTTTCCACATCGGGTAGTTATTGTGTTGATGGAGCGAAATCGTGAAGACCTCTCCCGCGTGGGCCCCGCGCATCTTGCCAGGAAGTGTCGCATTTGCGGATGTGTGTGGTTCAGAGGCTGCACCGAGGGTTGAGGGCGCGATCGATGGAAGCGGTTGGCTCGCGGTTCGCGTTCCCGCAAAGATGGCTGCTGTGCCGTTGCCCTGGTGCACATCGCAATCGACGGTCATCGCGTTGCGGATTTTGTCGTCGCGCTGCAATCGGCGGATAGCTACGGCGACGTCGTGAATCATGCAAAAGCCCTCGCCGTGATCGGGGAAGGCATGATGAAATCCTCCCCCAATGTTGATGCAGACGCCATCGGCAAGAGCCTGGCCTGCGGCAAGAATCGAGCCTCCCGCTGCCAGCCAGAAGGCATCGACCAGTTCGCGCGAGTAGGGAATCTCCATTTCCATCTCTTCGCGTGCCGAGAGTGTTCCGGTTTTCAGTTTCTGAACGTAGTCGGGTTTGTGCACAAGCAGTATGTCTTGATCGCTCGCTGGCTTCGGCGCCAGAAAATCGCCGGCGTCGGCAACCCCGGTTGAGATCAGGCGGTCATGAACGCGGCGATATTTTTCGGCAGGGAAGACGTGTGCGCCGATGGGAAGGTAATACGCGTCGCTGTAGACGAGCTTGAAGGGCAGCAGTGGCACTGAAGACTCCATCTTACTGTTATGCCGAGCGAAGT
>JASICF010000092.1 GCA_030044775.1 Candidatus Sulfotelmatobacter sp.
CGATGGATTTCTCTGCGGAAGCGAGCCTGGCACTGCGGTAGACAGTTTGAAAGAGCGTGACGTTGGAAGGAATGCTTCCGCGACGAATTGGGCTACTTGGCAGCGCGCTGCCGTTTGGCTGCAGCCGGCTTGCGAGTGCCGCTCATCACCGAGTCCAAGGCCTTTTCGAGTTGTCCTTGAAGGTCGATGTCTTTATAAATCGAGAAATCGGCGCGCTTCTCTGTTTCATCAAAGCCGCTGGCGCGGCCGGCAACAATAATGATGGGAATGTTGGCGGTCTCGGGTTTGTCCTTGAGCACGGTGATCAGGTCGCTGCCCGTCATCTTGGGCATTTGCATGTCGGTCACAATCAGGTCCGGACGGACGCCCTTAAGGATTTCCAGGGCCTCGACGCCGTTAGTGGCGGACTCCACCTTGAAGCCGCGCTCTTCGAGAAAGCGGCAGACGGTATAGCGGATCAGCATGGAATCGTCGACAACCAGCGCGACGGCAGACGCTGATGGATGCATTTCGAGACACGCCCCTGGCCCGCAGACTAGCAGAGGATTTCCGGAGGCAACAAGTGGTAATCGCGGGTCGTGGTTACGGTGGTGCTAATTGCGGGAGTGACTGGTTCAGGATTCCTGGGTTTCTTTTTCGACGCGTTCTTCGATGCTCATGTCTTTGAGCTCGCTCGATTCGAAAATCTCGCGGCACTCGAGACATTCGACAAATTCAGCATCTTCATCGCGGCTGACAATCTGCACGCGAGGATGCTTGCAGGGCTGACCTGGCTTTGAAGGCTGAGAGGACGGCTTTGAGGTCATAAACCGGAAGCGCTGCCCATTCCGAACACACTGCGGGGCAGATTCGCCGGAATTTCACGGTATTTTAGCCCCGCTTTTCCACTTGTCAAGTACCCCCTGTGAATTGAGGACGTTTAATGACCGCAGGATCATCGCGGATTTCCATTCCTTTCCGGCAAACCCGATGGAATTCCGACTAAAATCATCGCCAAAATGTAAGCCAT
Source organism: Candidatus Sulfotelmatobacter sp. (assembly GCA_030044775.1). GTDB lineage: Bacteria > Acidobacteriota > Terriglobia > Terriglobales > Acidobacteriaceae > Sulfotelmatobacter. Next base: position 1,010 of record JASICF010000092.1, read on the forward strand.
TCAGCTGTCATTATTTACAGCTAAATGCGTCCTATGGCAATTGGCTGGAAGAGCTTGCCAAAGACTTTCGGGCAAAGTAGAATTAAAGGCGACGGAAAAGGTCGGAGTTATTACTGGGCGTTACTTTGGAAAGCTCCGGACGATGCTGAAGCTGACAAAAAAAGCGGACTATGCGCTGATGGCCATGAAGCATCTGGCGGATAACTCCCGTGAAGGAACGGGGAGCGCCAGCGCGAAAGACGTGGCTGATTCATTTGGCATTCCGCCCGAAGCTCTGGCGAAAATTCTACAGCGGCTGGCAAAGGCAGGGCTTTTGCAGTCGCAGCATGGCATTAATGGCGGTTACCGGCTGGCAAGGGTAGCGCACACGATTTCGGCATTTGAAGTCATTCAGGCCATCGATGGGCCGCTTTTTATTACCTCGTGCGTGACAGTACGCGGCGAGTGCGGGCAGAGCGACCGCTGCAATATCCGCGAGCCACTTCGCAAAGTGAACGAAAGCATCGAGGCGGTGCTGAAGCGCATCAAGATTTCACACATGCGGGAAGAACCGGAAACGGCCGAAACGGTGGCGGCAAAAGTGAGCGAACTGGTAACGATTGTTTAGCCGCGAACGCGAGTTTGGGAAGATCGCATTAGAAATTCAGGAGCATAGGTAGGAGAAGCAATTATGAGCACGGATGTAAAGGTCCCCCAGCAACTCCCAGAGACGAAACATAAGGCACCCGAGGGCGTGAAGCTGCCGATCTACATGGACAATCATGCTACGACGCCCATGGATCCGCGGGTACTGGAAGAGATGCTGCCGTATTTCATGGAGAAGTTCGGCAACGCGGCCAGCCGCAATCACTCGTTCGGATGGGCGGGTGAAGAAGGCGTGGAATTGGCGCGCGAACGCGTCGCGAAGCTGATCGGAGCGACGACGAAAGAGATTATTTTCACCTCCGGCGCGACCGAGAGCGACAACCTTGCGATCAAAGGCGTGGCCGAGATGTACCGCGAGAAAGGCAATCACATTATTACCGCGGTCACGGAGCACAAGGCAGTGCTCGACACGTGCAAGCGCCTCGAGAAATACGGTTATCGCGTGACGTATCTGCCAGTGCAGAAGGATGGCCTGATCGATCTGGCGGACCTGAAGCGCGCGATGGACGACAAGACGATTCTGGTCACCATCATGGCGGCGAACAACGAAATCGGCGTCTTGCAGCCGATTACGGAGATTGGCAAGTTGTGCCGCGAAAAGGGCGTAATCTTCCACACGGATGCGACGCAGGCTATCGGAAAGATTCCGATCGACGTGAACAAGAACAACATCGATGTGGCATCGATATCGGCGCACAAGATGTATGGCCCGAAAGGAGTGGGAGCGCTGTATGTGCGGCGAAAGAATCCGCGGGTGCAGGTTTCCGCGATTATCGATGGCGGAGGGCACGAGCGCGGCATGAGATCGGGCACGCTGAACGTTCCCGGAATTGTTGGGTTGGGGAAAGCCTGCGCGATTGCTTCGGAGGAGATGGCGAAAGAAGCGGCGTATTTGGGCGCGCTGCGAGACCGGTTGCGCGAGCGCATTATGAGCCGCCTCGACGAAACCTATATCAACGGCTCGACGGAGCACCGCTTGCCGGGCAATCTGAACATCAGTTTCGCCTATGTTGAGGGCGAATCGCTGCTGATGGGCATCAACGATATTGCAGTTTCCAGCGGATCGGCATGCACCTCTGCGACGCTTGAGCCATCTTATGTATTGAAGGCCTTGGGTGCGGGAGACGACCTGGCGCACAGTTCGATTCGCTTCGGCATTGGACGGTTCAATACCGAAGCTGAAGTCGATTACGTGGCCGACAGGGTGATAGAAACTGTCGAGCGGCTGCGCGAACTTTCGCCGCTGTATGAGATGGCGAAAGAGGGCATCAATTTGAAAGATGTCAAATGGGCGGCAGAGTAATTGGGAAGGGCGCGACTTCAGTCGTACCGATAGAGGGATATAAACTGACGGGCTTTGGCCCTGGGGTGAATTTAAGAATCAGGAGAAGCGAATGTCATACAGCGACAAGGTAATCGATCATTACAACCATCCACGGAACGTGGGCTCGATGGACAAGAACAGCACCGATGTGGGCACGGGCCTCGTGGGCGCGCCGGAGTGCGGCGATGTCATGAAGCTGCAGATCCGCGTCAATCGCGATACCAACGTGATTGAAGAGGCCAAATTCAAGACGTTTGGCTGCGGCTCGGCAATTGCTTCCTCTTCGCTGGCCACCGAGTGGGTGAAGGGCAAGACGGTGGATGAAGCGCTCACCATCAAGAA
>JASICF010000636.1 GCA_030044775.1 Candidatus Sulfotelmatobacter sp.
CAAGGAAATTTATTCATGTCCGGGGGCGAGAAGTCCAGATGACGCAAGTTACTCACCGGGAAGCGCAGATCGGAGTGAATCCGCTCCGGGTATGTTAGGGCGTAAAGGATCGGCAACCGCATGTCGGTCACGGAAAACTGCGCCAGAATGCTGCCATCGATAAATTCAACCATGGAATGAATGGTCGACTGCGGATGCACGATCACCTGCACCTTGGACGGAGGAACGTTGAACAACCGGCAGGCTTCGATCACTTCGAAGCCTTTGTTCATCAATGTCGCGGAATCGATGGTAATCCGCTTGCCCATCTTCCAAGTAGGATGATTGAGCGCTTGCTCCACCGTAATCGAGCTGAACTTCGACTGCGGCGTATTAAGAAATGGGCCGCCAGAGGCAGTCAGCCAGATGCGCTCGACTTCTTCCATGCGTCCGCCGCGCAGGCACTGATGCACGGCGTTATGTTCGCTATCGATGGGCAGCAGCGGTTTGCCCTGGCGCCGCGCTTCGGCTGTAATCAACTCGCCCGCGGCCACCAGGCATTCCTTGTTCGCCACGCCGATCGATTTGCCTGCCTTGACAGCTTCATACGTCGCTTCGAGACCAGCGACGCCGACGATCGCGCTGACCACGAAATCGATTTGGCTCGATGTGGCAAGATGCACCAACCCGGACGGGCCATGCACTACATCGACACCGGAAATGCCGGCTCGTCGGAGCCGCGAACTAAGAATTTCAGCATCCGCTTCCGTCCCCATCGCAGCGAGCCGCGGACGCCAGCGCTCGACTTGCTCGAACGCCACGCTTACGTTCTTTCCAGCTGCCAGGGCAGCAATCTGAAAGCGATCGGGAAAGGATTCCACCACGCTGAGCGTGCTGCGTCCGATCGACCCCGTAGAGCCCAGGATGGCAATGCGTTTCATGATTTGTCTGGAAAGTCCACGAACGCCAACATCACTTCGCGGTGGAAAACACCGCAGCGTGACGATCGATCCAATCTCTTTGCTCCGCCGTCTCCGGGATCGGAAGGCCGCGCGCAATCGACACAGACTCCATGGCAGCGCCCGGGCTCAGTCCCTTCGTGATCAGCAAACACGCAGCCACGAGGCCACTTCTCCCAATGCCGCCCCGACAGTGAATCACCAGATTTATGCCATCCGACAGCTGGTCGCTCGCCTTCTCTAAAACTGTGGCCAGCTTTGACTGCGAGGCTGGGACTTGCCGATCGGCGATGGGAAAGGAGTCGAATAATAACTCTTCTGACTCCGCTATACGGCCTTCCTCGGCGAGGTCGAGGTCTTTTTCTTCCTGCGGGGTAAGCAACGAAAGCACCGCCCCAACGCCTTGCCTCTTCCAACTCCTGATCTCGTCGGCGAGCCACTCTCCACCACGTGGGCGCGCCGCTACCGCCAGCTTCCCCGGCCACGGACTATTCATCCAGTACAACTCAGTCCACATTATTCGTCAGCTCTCACTTTTCTATTCTTTCACAATGACGTCGCGAGGGAGAGAGTCAACATCGATGCCCCGCTGGCGCAAGATATGAATACGATGATGTCCATCTAGTATAGTGCCGTCCGGCCTGGTTTTCAGACAATGCTCTAGCCCCGGTACCAAAGAGTTTTTGAGGTCGTCTGTCGAAAGTCGGCTGAGAGCAGCGAGTTTTACGGAATTTAAGAAACCCTCAGAGTGAAGCGGCTTCAGCGAATGTCGAGGCGGAACCGACATATTACTGCATATCAATGCCGCGGCCGGTAGAGCCCAGGATGGCAATGCGTTTCATTCGATAAAGGAAACGCCCCACACGGGAGGCGAACCCCTATTTTACGCGTTACCAGGGGCGAGCGGGTGGAAAGAACGCAGAACAGTAAAGCCAAAGGATGGGAACGGCAAACAGGAGGGCGTCAATGCGATCGAACATACCGCCATGGCCCGGAAGCAGCGTGCCCGAGTCCTTTGCGCCCGCTCCGCGCTTGATAAGCGACTCTACCAGGTCGCCAAGTTGTGCTGCGACATTGAGGATAATGGTCAGCAAGAGGATGGGCCAAAGCTCAGGTTTTTCCAGTCCGAATAACCCGTCGCGGCGTTCGATCATGCCGATGCGAAAAAGGAATGAACTGATCGGCAGCGAGTAGGCAAACAGAAGCATGCCCACCGTGACGCTGGCGATCATGGAAGCGGCCGCGCCTTCCCAGGTTTTTTTGGGGCTGATGCGCGGGGCCATCAAATGCCTGCCGAGCGAACGGCCGATAAAATAGGCGAAAACATCTCCCGCCCACACCACGAAAAATAGATAGAGCAGCCAGAACGCTCCCGCGATCTGCTGGCGAAGCTCGGCCAGCATAGCCAAAGGCACGGCAATGTAGACGAAGGCGAATGCCGACGCGGCCGCAGACGGATATGCCACCTTCAGATCGGCGCCCCGCATGGCAATGCTCAAGAACAGAAATGGCACGATCGCGCATGCAAATCCTGCTCCTACCACAAACTTCAGCGCGGATAACTGCGGCGCCGGGCTCGCGCTGACGAACACCAGGAAAAGAAAAAACAGGGCTACAAAAAAATAGGTCGGCAGGCGCAACGGATGTATTCCGTAAGATTCCGTCAGCTTTAAAAATTCCTGCACCGTCACCAGCGCGACAGCCGCCGCAACGAATGCAATCACCGGCGCCGGGGCGCGAAGTACCAGTGCCAGAACAATCGGAATCAGCACGACAGCGGTCGCGATTCGTTTTAGCAAGAGAGTCTTTGAAAAAAGTGAAGGACCATTTAACCA
>JASICF010000637.1 GCA_030044775.1 Candidatus Sulfotelmatobacter sp.
TACTGATGGGGGATAAAAGCCTTATCTGCCTATATGATTCGTCGCCATGTACAGGGATGCATGAACCGAGGTGCCGGAGTCGATAACTCATCCCTCCACTGCCCAGAAATCCCTGAATTGACCTGGAAACAGCGTAGCTTACCCCGGTTTTATCCGGAAGTCAATGCTAAATCAGCTTCCAGTACTTTAATAAACACGATCTAAAACGCTGTATCATAAAGCGTTAACGAACCGTTGAGTACGGGTCGGACATTGTCCTGCGACTCTAATCGCTTGATGTTTTGAATGCACCCCTATTGCAACATTTTGCAACATTTCCGGGCCTGGCATAACCTCCTGGGTATGGCTTCCCGTTACCGGCGTAATGCTCATGCCGGATGGTGCCATTGATAGGGCATTTCCCCGCCACTACAGTGTCTGAAGGGGCTGCTGTGTGTCCTTCGCGGAAAGCCAATAAAAGGCCTTTCAGCGAAGCACTGTGCAGAGAAGAACCTGAAGCACTTATGAATCTGAAATCGTTGCTGCTCAGTTCGGACGAGAAAATTGTGCGGGTTCTGCGCCGAACGCTGGGCGACCTGGATATCAGTGTCGAGCATTGCCAGAATCCCGAGATCGCTCTGCGCTATCTCACGCGCGAGCGGTTTGAGGCAATCATTGTGGATTGCGCGGGCGCGGGTTCTGCCGACGTCCTCCGCAGCGCTCGCAGCGCTCCATGCAACAAGAGGGCAGTCGCGGTAGCGATTCTCGATCCGGGCGTGGGGTTGCGCTCCGCTTTCGACATTGGGGCACATTTTATCCTCTACAAGCCCGTTTCTCCGGAAAGAGCAAGGTCGAGCTTTCGTGCCGCCAGAGCTCTCATGAAGAAAGAACGGCGGCGCAACTCGCGCGTCGAACTGCGAATTCCGGCGGAGATGTCTTGCCGGGAGTCGAACGCCCATCTCAAAGTAAACAGTACCGATTTCGGCGAAGGCGGCATGGCCGTCACTTTGCCGCAGCGAGTCAAGCCGCAGGGCCGCTGGCAGCTTTCCTTCACTCTGCCGGGCAATGAGGCCAAGCTGAACGTGGAGGCGGAGTTTGCCTGGGAAGGAACTGGCCGGCAAGTAGGCCTGAGATTTCTGAATCAGTCGCGTGAACTGGAACGCCAACTGCGGGAATGGTTGGGGCGCAACGCCCCGGATATGGAAAAAGACGACCCACCCATCCGCTGCCAGCTAACTGATTTGACTTTGGGCGCATGCTACCTGGAGATCACCTCGCCATTTCCGGTGTCCACGCGGGTGACACTCTCGATGGGCGCCGCAGGAGTTCATGTGCAAGCCGAGGGTTTGGTCCGGGTCATGCACCCCGATCAAGGCATGGGAGTGGAATTCACCCGAAAGACGCCGCAGCAACGCGCTCTCCTGGAAAAGTTCCTGAACGCTCTCATGGAGAATCGCGAAGTGACCCCGGAGTTGTTGGTTGAGCCTGATGGATTGGAATCCGATACGCGGGAAGTTCCGACACCCGTCGAGCAGGCAGCCGGGCAAGAAGAAGATGCCCTGCTGGAACTCTTTAATAAACAGTCCGGACTCACGGTAGATTCCTTTCTCGCTGAACTGAAAAAGCAGCGGGGTTTAGCCGCAGGTGCCGGCGTTTCCGCGTAAAGCTCCAGCCAACACTTTTTCTTGATCTGTAGGGATTACTGCGGCGGAGCCAAGGCTGGCCCCTCAACAGGGCCACCTTTCACCAGGTCGGTTTTAATCACTGATTTCTGACGCGCGACCAACTCGATCTCGGTTTCAAAGTTCTGATATCCCGGCAAACTGATGGTGATTTTGTGTTTGCCTGGCGCGATCAGCATGGCCCGCCCGACGCCCTCGAACTCTGCAATGTGGCCCTCATAGACGCCGTCGACGAAAACGGCCGCACGGTTCGGCTTCACGTCTAACCTTATTTGCGCGGTAATTCTGGGCAGCTCCACCCGCGTGTCCTTTTCCATTTTCACGTCGATGCTTTGTTTTTCCCCCGCCTGTGCCGTAACCTTCACGTTGAAGTCGAGAAATCCGCCCTGTCGCACAGTGATTTCATGTGCTCCGGGAAGCAGCAGCAGTTTTTTCGATCCCTTGAGCTCGCCAAGATAGCCAACATATTGGCCATCGACCCAAACGCCGGCGGTATTCTCAACTTTTGATGTTCCGACCAGTTCAACTTCCCCCAAAACGTTGTTGCCGGCGTATAGAGCGGAGATGAAAATTGGAGAAATCAACACTACGCTAAGGAGGAAAACAACAATGGGAACACGGTAAGAAAAATTCACGGAACCTCCCGGCTATTCTCAGATGATACATGCAGGGAAAAGGTGGCCGAAAGGCCCAGTACACACCCGGAGCCTCTAGAAGGGCAAGGGTTTAAAAACGCGGATAGTGGGCTACTTTTGAATTTTCCTCAGTTTTCCCACGCATCCTTCCTGTGCCATACTGTCACCATGCCAAAGCGGATAAGCAGGTCGCAGGACGCAGGACGTGAACCAAGCTGCTTTCCAGATAATGTGCCGATCTACGGGGACCGAAGACCGCCCAGCCCGACCGCCTAAAGTATCATCTTCTGACATATCCCGCGTCGTGGCCGCCATGGGTCACAAGGGTGGCAGGATTGGCGGCAAGCGCCGAATGGAAACCATGACGCCAGAACAGCGGCGAGAGGTCGCGCTCAAGGCTGCGAAAACAAGGTGGGCCAATCGCAAACCATGAGGATTACGGACTTTCAACAGATCAAATATAAGCACGAACGCGGACATCAAATGGTTCGCTGTGACGCTTTTGGAAACAATGTGGCCTTCGCCTGCCTAAAGTGTGGTCATCCAATGCTGGCCGTAATCAGAGACAACCAGCGCGGCTCCGATGCGATGAATCCAGCAGTCTGTCGGTCGTGTGATTTTCGGTGTTGGTTAGAACCGGAGCAAAAAGAGATGATTCTGCATTTATATGTCGTCTCATGGGGTCGTATCCAGTCCTAAGGCGGTTCAGAGTAGCCCACTACCAAAACGCGAGGCAGGCCTATATGGGAAGGGATCATGAGGATTCCTTCGTCGGTCAAGCGCTGCCAGGGATGCGATCTGCTCAATTCCGTGGGAATCAGAACGCTTTCCGGAACACGAAGAAGAGAACGCCAGAGAGCACCATGGCCACCGGTAGCGTGAGCACCCAGGCCAGCGCCAGATTGCGCACCGTCGACCACTGAATTCCAGAGCGATTCGCGGCCATCGTGCCGGCGACTCCGGAGGAAAGCACGTGCGTGGTGCTGACCGGAAGACCAAAGCCGTCGGCCGCACCAATCGTCGCCATCGCTGTGATCTCTGCCATTGCACCTTGTGCGTAAGTCAGATGGCTCTTGCCGATTTTTTCTCCGACCGTGATCACAATCCGCTTCCAGCCCACCATCGTGCCCAATCCGAGTGCCATGGCAACCGCGACCTTCACCCAAAGCGGGATGAATCGGGTCGAGTGATCGACGTGCTTTTTGTAGTTGGCGAGGATTGCAGTGTCGGCCGCCGACAATTTGGGATTCCCGCTCTTCTGCATCAATCGCAGAGCCTCGCTGATTACGTACAAGTCGTTGCGGAAGTTGCGCACGCGATCATTCGGGATATTTTTCAGCTCTTTGTAGAGTGCCGTCTCGTTGCCGATGTCGCTGACCAGGGTGCGCATCGCCAGCATGGTATTCGGGGTGAAATTCTTGGTGCGGATATAATCCGTGACGTCCTGGTGCGCATCGGCGATTACCGCGTCCGGGCTGACGTAATGGTTGAGCGCGTCGGCGGCCTCTTGCGACACTGCAATAAAATCCTGGGAGTCTTTGAAGGTGACGGCATGATTGATCGCGTAGGCGGTCGGAACTGTGCCGATGAGAATGAGCATGATCAGCCCCATGCCTTTTTGCCCGTCATTCGAGCCGTGGAAGAAGCTGACCCCAGTGCAGGTGAGGATCAGAAGGCAACGAATGTAGAACGGTGGCGGTTCGGCGCCTTTTGGGGCCGCATAGAGCTTAGGATCTTTAATCAAAGCCTTGGCCGCGAGCAACAGTAGTGCGGCGCAGCCAAAGCCAACGATGGGCGAGAGCAGAAGCGACTTGCCGATATTGACCGCCTGGCCCCAATCCACTCCGCTGGTGCCGGTGCGCGGGTTCATTAACTGGTTCGCAATGCCCACCCCGATGACGGAGCCGATAAGGGTGTGTGAACTCGAAGCCGGCAAGCCGAAATACCAGGTGCTCAGGTTCCAGATAATGGCGGCGACGAGCAAGGCAAACACCATGGCAAATCCCGCCTTGCTGCCGACCTGCAGAATCAGTTCAACGGGCAGCAAGGAGATGATGGCAAAAGCCACAATGCCGCTGGAAACAAGAACGCCGAGGAAATTCCAGAACCCCGACCAGACCACGGCAACGTGCGGCTCGAGCGAGTGCGTATAGATGACTGTGGCCACGGCGTTTGCCGTGTCGTGAAAACCGTTGACGAACTCGAAACCGAGAGCTACCAGCAGGGCGATCGCGAGCAGAAGGTAAGGGAAGATCGAAGTAGCGTGAACCGTGGAAAGGTCGCGGACGAGGCTGGAGCCCGCATAAAGAACACCAACGAGGAGAACCGCGCCGAAAATTAGGATTCCTAATTTACCGGGTGCTCGGCCCAGTTTCTGGTCAAGTATCGTCTGCGAAGCAGTGGCCATGGGATCCTCGCTTTTAGGGAATGGAAAATATCTGGCTATTGAAGCTCGAAACTATACGGGAAGATTGTTACGGCAGTGTGAAAATGAGAACAGGGTAGTGGCTGAATTTGAAAGCTGGGACATTAGCTGAGAACAAGATAAGAGCTTAATTCTCATGCGCTGACCGTCAGCGGCCGGCCGCGGGTTCCTCGCCACGCTACAATTTCGACTTCCCTCGGCTGAAACGATTAGCTAACCGCCAACGAACGCTTCGCGGAGAGGAGCGGCATTGGTTACAATAAT
>JASICF010000638.1 GCA_030044775.1 Candidatus Sulfotelmatobacter sp.
AACGTATATTTCTGCTCCGGAACCGGCAACTGCACGGAGTCGTCACAGGTTATCTGAAGGAAGACTCCAGAATTTGGTCCACCTTTGTAAGCCTGCCCGGTCGAGTGTAGAAATCGAGGTCCAAAGCCGAGACACGTCGCGACGTGTTTCTTATCACGAACCGCATGACGGATGGTTTGCAACGAACTCCGGTGTTCGTCGTTCATCTGGATATATGCCAGCAAGGCGAAGTAATCGCCGGCCGCGATCCGGCTGAGATGAGCTTTCAAATATCCCGCCAGAGACTTGTCATTTTCTGCCCGGCGCGCCAGCTCTGCCGCATTTTTCTCGTCGGTGAAGAGTTTGATATCTCCATCTTCGAGCACGGGTTTTTCTGGTGGCAGTGAACCAGTTTTTTCGTACTGCGAAGTTAAGTCGCGGGTTACGACTTTGCTCGCTTCTACATCGGGCTGGTTGAACGTGTTGATACCGATGATCGATCCCGCCACGGCCGTGGCGATTTCCCAGCGGAAGAATTCCGCCCCCAGATCATAGACATCGGGCATCGAGATACGTACCACCGGATGCCCGGCCTTTTCGATCTCCGAAATCTTCTGTTCGGCAATCACATCTGTTGCATGCTCGGTATGAACATAAACAAAGACTCGGTCGTTGCCATAAACTTCCGGCGGGCCCAGGTCCTCACGATCGACCGGAATGATGCCCTTGCCAACTTTCCCGGTTGATTCAGCAAGCAGCTGCTCAAGCCAGGCCCCCAGGTCTGCGACATCGTGCGACGTGACGATTGTGACTTTGTCGCGCCCCAGGGTGGCAGCCGTGCCAAGAATAATTCCCAGCATCGCGCCGGGATTTTCTTCTACAGAGGGTTCCGGCCCGCAAGCTCGCACCATCTCCTGAGTGCGGTCGAGAAACTTCTTCACATCGATGCCGATCACCGCGGCAGGAACCATTCCGAAATTCGAGAGCGCCGAATAGCGGCCGCCGATCGAGGGGCGGCCAAAGAAGATATGCCGGAAACGGTCGCCTTCCGCAACCTTCTGCATGTGCGATCCAGGATCGGTGATCGCAATGAAGTGGCTGCCGGCTTTGTCGGTGCCAACCAACTCTTTCGTGCGCTCAAAAAAATATTGCTTGAAGATGTTGGGTTCGAGCGTGTTGCCGGATTTGCTGGAAACGATGAAAAGCGATCGGGCGATATCAATCTGGTTCTCGAAAGCCTTCACCTGCGCGGGGTCGGTGGAATCGAGAACGTGTAGATTTGGGTAGCCCGCGGCCTTGCCGAATGTCATGCGGAGAACTTCGGGGCAGAGACTTGACCCGCCCATGCCCAGCAGGAGCACGTCTTTGAATCCGGCGCTCCAAACCTCTTTCGCCAGGTTTCGCAGTTCGACCGGATGCGCGATCTGATACTCGGTAATATCCAACCATCCGAGCCATTTATCTTCATCATCCCCGGTCCAAAGGGTTGCGTCGCGCTGCCAGAGGCGCTGCATTTTGCGGCCAGACTGCCAATCGGAAACTTTCGCCTTCACTGCCGCGTGCAGGTTTTCCGGCAATGAAGATCTCAAACGGCCCACGGTGTCTTTCCTTCTTGTCCTTACGACTTTACTGTTCGTGTCTTAGCGGTCGCGATCCTATGCGCGGCTTTTTTCCTGAGTGCTTCGTTCCACAGCCTGCAGGAGTTTATTGAAAGCATCGGCAAACAGTTTCACACCTTCGGTCGTCAACCGGGTGGTGACTTCCTGGATCGAGATGCCCGCTTTAGCGAGGTCGCTCATGACTTTCTCTGCCCCGGGGATATCCTCGGTGAGGCTCTTACGCAATTTCCCGTGATCGCGAAACGCGTCGATCGTTGCCGGCGGCATAGTGTTCACGGTAGCGGGCCCGATCAACTCCTCCACGTACATCACATCGCGATATGCAGGGTTTTTGGTGCTGGTGCTCGCCCATAGCACGCGTTGAGTTTGTGCGCCTTTGCCGGCCAGGGCTTGCCAGCGCGGTCCACTAAAAATTCGCAGGTATCGCTGGTAAGCTAGTTTTCCATTCGCGATGGCAACTTTGCCCTTCAAACTCTTGAGCAGCGCCTGCTGTGCGGCATCCGTCGTCGATTTCAACTTGTCGTCGATTATGGAATCCACCAGCGTGTCGATGCGGCTGATGAAAAAGCTGGCCACGCCCGCCATCTTTTCAGGATTGCCCCCGCGCTTGGCTAAATCCTCAAGTCCGGCAACGTAGGTTTCGGCGACTTCCTCATAGACTTCCTGCGCGAAGAGCAGCGTCACGTTGATATTGATGCCTTCGCCGATCAGTTGACGGATGGCCGGTATTCCCTGACTGGTTCCCGGAACTTTGATCATGACGTTCTCGCGGTTCACGGTCTTCCATAAGCGCCGCGCTTCCTCAATTGTCTTTTGCGTTTCAAGTGCCAGTAGAGGAGAGACCTCCAGGCTCACATACCCATCGCGAAAATGCGATTCCTGGTAGACCGGGTGCAAAATATCGGCAGCGTCCTGAATGTCGCGGATCGCGATCTGCTCATACCGGCTAGTTGCATTCAAATCGCCGCGCGAGGCAAGCGAATGCAGCATGTCATCGTAGAGAGAACTTTCCGCGATTGCCTTTTCGAAGATGGATGGGTTTGACGTCATACCGCGCAAACCGTCTTCCGCAATCATCTGCTTTAACTTGCCGCTGGTCAGCAGGTCGCGGCGGATGTAATCCAGCCACATCGACTGGCCATAATCGAGCAGTGCCTTGAGCGGATTGACACTTTTCGAAGTCTCTAATATTCCGCTTGAATGCATAATGATCTCCTAACAAATGTCCACGAGTCGCTTGGCTAACAGCGTCACGGGATTATTCAGGCAAAACGTCGCATCTCCAGTCACTACTTCTCCGCGATCGCTTTGTGCGCTTCCGCCACAACCGCATCGGGCGTAAATCCAAAGAATTTCAACAAATCTTTCAAAGGTGCTGAGGCGCCGAAGCGATGCATGCCAATCTTGCGCCCCTTGATTCCAACATACCGCTCCCAACCGAAGGTAGAAGCCATTTCCACCGAAACTCTCGCGGTGACCGACGAAGGCAGCACGCTCTCTTTGTAGGCTGCGTCCTGCTGTTCGAAAATCTCCCACGAGGGCATGCTCACAACCCGCGCCTTGATGCCTTCAGCCTTTAGCCTTTCGTAGGCTTCAACGCAAAGCGAAACCTCGCTCCCCGTCGCCATGAGAATGACCTCCGGCTTACCGTCAACGGCATCGGCAAGAACATACGCGCCCTTTGCCGTCCCCGAGACCGCTCCATACTTTGTTCGGTCGAACGTTGGAACAGCTTGCCGGGTCAGCACGAGAGCGACCGGCTGATGCTGCAATTGCGCGATGATCCGCCAGCATTCGACGACCTCATTGGCATCCGCCGGACGCAGAACAATCAGATTCGGCATGGCGCGCAGGGAAGCCAGCTGCTCGATCGGCTGATGCGTTGGACCGTCTTCGCCTAACCCAATCGAATCGTGTGTGTAAATGAAGATCGAAGGCGCTTCCATCAGCGCAGCCAGCCGGATGCTGGGCCGCATGTAATCGCTGAAGTTGAAAAACGTTGCGCCGAATGCCCGGATGTTGGACACGACCAGTCCATTCACGCTTGCGCCCATCACGTGCTCGCGAACACCAAAGTGCAAATTGCGCCCTGCGTAGTGGCCAGCCTGAAAATCTCCCGCGCCGTCGAACTTCAGCGTGGTCTTGTTAGACGTTGCCAGATCTGCCGACCCGCCGATCACCCACGGAATTCCCTGCGCGACGGCATTCAGCACTTTTCCTGAACTTTCGCGCGTCGCAATGCCCTTGGGGTCGGCCGGAAAACTCGGAAGATTCTTGTCCCACCCTTTCGGCAGTTGGCGACGCTGCATGAGATCCAATTGCTCACGCAACTCCGGATACTTTTGCGAATATTCGGCGAACATCCTCGCCCATTTGGCGCGCGCCTCGCGTCCGCGTTTTCCAATTCCATCCTGAAAATGTTCGCGTACGCCTTCCGGAACCAGGAACTTTGCGTCCTCGGGCCAGCCATAGAATTTCTTGACCAACCTTACTTCTTCTTCTCCCAACGGTTCGCCGTGCGCCGCGTTGGAGTCCTGTTTGTGCGGAGAGCCGTAGCCGATATGGCTATCGACGATGATGAGAGTCGGCCGGTCTTTGGTATTTTTGAAAACTTCAAAGGCGCGCGCCAGCATTTCCAGATCGTTCGCGTCCGCAACCCGAGTTACATTCCACCCGTATCCGACAAACCGAGTCGCCACATCTTCGCTGAATGACCACTCGGCAGGACCGTCGAGTGTTATGCCGTTGTGGTCATACATCCAGCAGAGATTATCAAGGCGCAAATGCCCCGCCAGCGATGCCGCCTCGCCGCCAATGCCTTCCATGAGATCGCCGTCCGAGCACATCGCATAAATGTCGTAGTCGAAGATCTCAAAGCCAGGACGGTTGAAGGTTGCAGCCAGCCATTTGCTGCCAATCGCCATCCCAAGGCTGTTTCCGACGCCCTGACCAAGCGGGCCGGTGGTCGTTTCCACGCCGGTGGTCACGTGCGATTCTGGATGACCAGGCGTACGGCTGCCGAGCTGGCGAAATCGCTTGATCTCCTCCATCGGAACAGCAAGTTCTTTCAGCACTTCGCCGCTTTCTGAAACTTCGCGCACTCCCGCAAGATGCAACACGGCGTACAGCAACATCGAGGCATGGCCGTTCGATAACACGAAGCGGTCGCGGTTCAGCCACTTGGGATCCTCGGGATCGTAGCGGAGGAATTCCTGCCACAAACAATAGGCCACGGGTGCAAGACCCATGGGGGCGCCGGGGTGCCCGCTGTTGGCCTGTTGCACGGCGTCGATCGCCAGCGTCCGGATGGTATTGATACAAAGCGTGTCCAGTTGCTGGCCGGTCACGACTGCCTGTTCACTGGCTACCATGCGATGCGTCCTCCTTTAGACTATTCTTCCCCGCGTGATCTGAGCGGTGTCCTCAGCCAGTTAGAGTTCATTGGACACAAAAGGGTTTCAGAAGCCAACGTTTTTACAAGACTTTGCGCCACGACCTGAGTGTATCAATTTCAACGACCCTCATGTTGAGGCATTCTCAGCACGACGTGAGAGGCTTCCCTGCGCGATCTTGGAAGGACCCAACCGAACGTTTTTCGTGGAATCGGGAGCAAGGGTGGTGTACCTTCGGAAGCTCGACCTGGAAAGCCAACAGCGTGAAAATGAATTCTCAGCGAAAAGATGCTGGGTAAGCAACGATGATCACTGTGGATCTATGCGTCGCAGTTCAGTTGTGCCTGGCGTTTGGGGTGGCTGGATTACTTTGGCCGGAGAAATTCTTGCCGCTGTTCGAGGTCCTTATGTTTCCCTGGGTCGCGAGTTACCGCGCGATTCGAGCCAATTGCCTGGTTGCGATTGTATTGTCGATTCTGCTTCTCGCCAGGTTGCTGCTATCGATCGGGTGAGTTTCGCCCGTGCCCCTGATTCAGTTTCCCTTCGACTCGCTTTCCTTACTGATTCATCATGGCGTCGATCAGTTGATAAAGCTGGCTGGAGTCCTTCATTTCGACATACGGCCGGCTCGAGTTGCGGTTGCCGACGATGTATACCGTGGGGGTGTGGTCAAGTTTGATGGCTTTGCCGATATCCCGGTCGGCATTCACTTCGGCCGCGAACTTCCCCTGTGGATCAACCACAAACGGAAACTCCACCTTGTGGTCGGAAGCGAATTTTTCCGCATAAGCTCGCAGGTTCTGGGGGTTGATCTCGAACTGGTTCGAAAAGATATAGTCGCGGAATTCGTTGCCCAGAGACTTGGAGATTGAGTCGAAATAGCGGGCCATCACCGCGGCGTCGTAAGACCAGTTATGCATGGGCAGGGGAAAATCATGACGCACCAATGGGATTTTATATGTTCTGGACGCCTGCTCGAGAATGGGCGAGACACGCCGGCACTGCGGACACTGCAGATCTTCGAAAACCACGATCGCCACCTGCGACCCCTTGGGTGGCCGCAGCACGGGATTTACCGCTTCATCGGCGGCGTAAAGGCAAGTTGCGAACGACAATGCCAGGCACCAAACAGCCAAACTGAGCTGAGATAAATTTTTCATGAGGGCTTTGACCTATGGTAACTGAATCCCCGCAGTGTGTCAGGCTTTGAGTTAAGTGCCGGACAGTACGGGAGTGCATCCTGTATAAACCTTTCGTGCGCGAATGTGGGACGGTCAAGCGCTATAGTGGAAGCTGAAGCCGCATCCCATCCGGACCAAGCCAAGATTGTGAAATCGTCGAATCTGTCGCTGCTTTGCTGCTCGGCTCTCGCCTGTGCACTCGTTCTGTTGCTGAGTCTCGGATTTTCTGCTTGCAATCAACGCGGGCGCCGCGTTCTCGAAGTGAATTATGTCTCCGCTCCCCAAGCCACGCTGCGAGATCAGGTTGCGACCATCTACAACCGGGTCGGCACGGTCAAAAACGGCGAGCGCGTGGACGTGCTTGACCACGAAAAGCGTTTTGCCCGAGTACGCACAGCCACGGGCCTCGAAGGCTGGATTGAAGAACGTTATCTGGTGAATCAGCGAACATATGATGAAGTACAGAAGCTGACACAAGAAAACCTGTCGGATCCCGTTCAGGCGCCTGCGACGCTTCGCAATGACACGAATCTGCACGTCACGCCGGGCCGGGAAACAGACCATCTGTATCAGCTTTCCGCCGGGGCGAAAGTGGCGGTGCTGAAGCGGGCCACGGCAGAGAAAACAGGAGTTGTGATTGAAGGAAAGCCCGGAACGAAAGAGGCGGGTCCGGTGCTGGAGGATTGGTGGCTGGTCCGTGACGCGCAGAATCGGGTGGGGTGGGTGCTGGCTCGAATGGTCGATGAAGATGTTCCGCTTGAAATTGCAGAATATGCCGAAGGCCAGCGCTTTGTGGCTTTCTTTGAACTCGATCGGGTGCGCGACGAGAGCAAGCCGGGCGCCGACAAGGATGTTCCACAATATCTCTGCGCTCTAACTGAGCCGCATGACGGCGAGCCTTTCGACTTTGATCAGATTCGCGTTTTTACCTGGAATGCGAGGAAGCATCGCTACGAAACGGCTTACCGCGAACATGGACTCAACGGAGCGCTCCCGGTGGCGATCACCTCTGAAAACTTCGACAAGGAAGGCATTCTGCCAGTTTTCATCGTGCGCGTGAAAGACGATGCCGGAAATGTGATCGAGCGGAAATATAAGCTGAATACGCCGATCGTGCGGCGCGTTCTAGCGCCGGGTGAAGAAAAACAAACACCCGCGGCCAAGCGCAACAGACACTAGCCGCCAATCAGCAACCTATTGGCGACAATCCCGTTGGCGACGATACCGCCCTAACTCTTGATCTTGGTGGAAGCGGCCCCGATAATCTGGCGACTCTTTCTTTCCTGCACGAAGACGGTCACGTGAACGTTGTCCCGGTTCCAGTGAGAGTTGAACTTCACCACCGGATCCCCAGTGTAGGAAAACTGAGCACTTTTATCGGACGCAGTTCCAATCTTGTGCAATGAGCGCAGAGTCGCGACGTGCTTCAGTTCGCGTCCGGCATTTTCTCCGTGGCTTACCGACGAGTGGAGCCCATCTTCCGTTACCGCCAACCAGACCTCTGCGGTATCGCCGCTACTGTCGCCGGACAGCTTTCCGACTGACACGTGAAAGCGTTCATTTTTGGTGTCCTCATTCGCGGGCGCAATCGAAACCTCGGTCTTTTCCGCACGCACTGCTTCCGAGATTTCGACAAAGGCCTCCCGGGGGTCGCTGCCCAGGAACTGATAGCGTCCGTCGACAACAAGTTCCGGAGTGTAGGGGTCTTTCTTGATCAAGAGGGTATAAGTCTGTTGCCGCTCGGTCCACTCGGGAGAAGAATATGGGTCGAACCAACCATCATGGTTCCAATAATCCACGTGTTCTTCCAGGCCGATAATTTCCGCCCCCTGAACCGGCTGGTCGGCCTCCAGTTTTTGCAAAACAACGTCTGCCGGCGGACACGACGAACAGCCCTCCGATGTAAACAGCTCGACGATGACGGGTTTGGACTGCGAGTTGGGCCCCGGTACCTGTGCCGCGGCGCGGCAAACGAACACCGGAGCGATCAACAGGATCAAGGTCAAAACTGGAAGTCGAAAATCTCTCATTGTGCTTTACCTCCAACGGCGATGCGGCGCGCGGCTGTCGAGACCTGACTAGCAATAAAAATCCGCGATGCTCGTTACCACCCAGCGCTGCTCTTCTTCCTTGAGTTCGGGAAACATCGGCAAAGCGAGCACTTCTCTTGCGGCTCGTTCCGCCTCGGGGAGATCGCCTTGGCGGTAGCCGAGATAAACGAAACAAGGTTGCAGGTGTAGCGGCACCGGATAATAAATCTCTGTTCCAATTTTGCGCGCAGAGAGAAACTTGCGCAACTCGTCGCGACGGTACGCGCGAATCACGTATTGATGGAAAACGTGGTGCGCCGGCGGGAGGGTGAAGGGCAGCTGAATCGGAGCTGTGCTTTCGAATCCGCTTTCCGCGGTTAGCCCGGATTCTGCGAATAACCGGTCATAGAACAGAGCTCGATCGCGTCGTGCCCGATTCCAGTCTTCGATGTGTTTCAGCTTCACGCGCAGCACCGCCGCCTGCATCGCGTCGAGGCGGCTGTTCCAGCCAAACTCTTCGTGGAGGTAGCGGCGCGGGCTGCCGTGATTGCGCAACCGGCGCAAGTGGTTAGCCAGATCTGGATCATTTGTCGTAATCAGCCCGGCCTCGCCATATGCGCTGAGATTTTTCGTGGGATAGAAACTGAACGCGGCTGCTGACCCCATCGATCCTGCCGGGCGCATTCTCTTTGGCGTTGTCTGCCAGCTTGCGCCAATGGCTTGTGCTGCGTCCTCGATCACCTGCAAATGAAATTCATCAGCCAGGTCCTGAAAGGAATCCATGTCGGCGCATTGGCCATAGAGATGCACGGGAAGCAAGGCCCTGAGTTTATTGTTCGGGGCGGCGCGCAGAAATGCCGCGACCTTTGCCGCATCGAGATTAAACGTGCGCGGATCGATATCGGCAAAAACGGGGCGAGCGCCGATTCGTGCAATAGAACTGGCCGAAGCGAAAAAGCTGAACGGTGTGGTCAGCACCTGATCGCCGGGCTGTACTCCGATCGCGGCCAGAGCAAGCCACAAAGCGTCGGTGCCCGAGGCACATCCAACGGCATCCTGGACGCCGCAATACGCAGCCAATTCGCGCTCCAGCGTCTCGACTTCTGCCCCGAGAATGTACTGCTGCGAAGCGCACACTCGCCCCACCGCCTCGAGCACTTCGGCTGCGATGGAATCGTATTGCCGCCGCAGGTCGAGCATGGGGACCGAAACAGGTGCATGCAATCGGAATGCCTTTTCCACCGTCCGAGACTTGCCGATTTTGGTAGATGCGGTCACTGAAAGCGCGATTGTAGCAGGAGTGCGAAACGCCCGCGTATTCGTGGTCGTTACGCCAGTGCGGGGAGAGGCTTGCCAGTAGCCAATTTTTCGGGAATCGCACGGATCTGGCAAAACAAAACTATTTCATAAAGTTTTTGTCTTCCTCCAGAAGTTTCCAAAAAGCATAGCCACATTCTGCTTCGAGTAGCCTTCTCCGCTCTTCGCATGCGCAAGTTGTTGATCCGGTAATGGGAGCCAATTTGATTCTCTCTGGTCTCTCACTTGCTCTCTGCATTTGGCAAGGCGCGCGAGATCAACACAGCGCGTTTGTGTGAGTGTTCGTGTGCTCATTTGCTTTGACTAACGAACCTGAGCAAGCCGAATGGGGAGGGATCACAATGCAGCTGACTAAACATCAAACAGTGGTTCGAAACAGACGGGACGCCGCGCGACCGGCTTGTTATTACTGTTTCGTTCTCGTCGCCCTCATCGCGCTTTTAGCATCATCAGCCATCGCGCAGGTGGTTACCGGATCGGTCAGCGGGACCGTGCAGGATGCCTCAGGCGCAGTCGTGCCGGGCGCCACAGTCGTGCTGACAAATGTGAATACCGGAGCAGTCGCAAACGCAACAACTTCCCAGATAGGCACGTTCCGATTCGCGCTCCTTCAGGTGGGTCGTTATAACATAGAGATAAGCAGATCTGGATTCAAGAAGCTAAAAGAATCGGGAGTAGCGGTCAATGCCAACATCGAAACCACGATGGGAGCGCTGATCCTGCAGGTGGGCGAGACCACCGAAGCTGTCGAAGTGACGGCGGCGCCACCGCTGATCGAATCTGCTCAGGCGCAGATCAGTGAAGACATCACCGGCACCGAATTCCAAAATTTTACCGGAACCGCCGAAAACGAAGGCATGGATTTTATCGCTTTGACGTTGCCGGGTGTGGGCGCAAGCCGCGACGACAACTTCGCCAACCAAAACGGAATGGGCTTTTCTGTTGACGGCATTCGCGGACGCAACAACGACCAGCAAATCGATGGACAAAACAACAACGACAATTCAGTCGCGGGCCCGGCGATCTTCCTGAGCGACCCTGACTTCGTCACGGAGTATCAGGCCACGACCAGCAACTTTGGTCCGGAATATGGCCGCAACTCGGGCTCAGTGATCAATATCGTCACCAAGAGTGGAACCAATCGCTGGCACGGAACTATATTCGGAAACGAAACCAATTCCGTTCTCACCAGCCTGACCAATATTGAAAAAGATCCTCCGAGCGTTGGTCCCGGATTCCTGGGCCTCACCAAACCGCCGCGTTTTAATCAGGAGTTTACCGGGGGCACCGTCGGCGGCCCGCTGCTGAAAGATAAAGTTTTCGTCTTCGGAGGCTTCGACGATCAGATTGATTCATCCAAGGCGGTCTTCTCGACTGGATTGCTCAGCCCCACACCAACTGGAGTTGGCCAGTTAGCCGGTTGCTTTCCAGGAAGTACGAGCGTGGCCGCGCTGAACACTTATGGCCCCTTCGCGGTTGGCTATGGGTCGCCGACCATTTCGGGTGCGCCCACAACTGGATACTTCGATGGCGCGCCCGTCAACAACGCCACCGACCCTGCCACGGGAGCCGCCGCCTGCGGATATCAGTTGGGCGGAATTCAGCGCACACTACCCAACGGTTTTCACACTTACGACTGGATCGCAAAGCTTGACGTTCACTTCACGCCCGTCGATGTGGTCAGTTTCCGGTACATATTTCAGAAGCAAGTCTTCTTCAACGATTTCACGACTACCGCCGACATCGCTTCGGGCTATCCGTTCAACGTCCCTTCGATCAGTAACTCCGGATTGATCGACTGGACGCACACATTCAACAACCAGATGTTGAATGAACTGCGAGTCGGCTATCAGCGTTCCAACGTCGAGTTCGGTACAAACTCGGGGGGAACGGTTCCAGGCCAGCAAGCCTTGGGCACAGCTCTTACAAATGTTGCTTTCACCGAGTCGGGACTGCTGGGATTCGGTCCGCCGACAAACATGCCTCAGGGTCGAATTGTCAACTCATACCAACTGCAGGACAATTTCGAATACACCTTGGGACGTCACCAGCTCAAGTGGGGCGCCAACATCACGAATCAACGTTCTCCGAACATTTTTTTGCCCAACTATAACGGAGCCTATTCGTTCAGCGATTGGGGTGCCTTTGCTGCGAACACTCCGACTTCAGTCAACATCACTCAGGGCGATCCGGAATTTGGTTTTCGTGAATGGGACACATTCTTCTACGCCGGAGACGACTGGAAGATAAAGAGCAACCTTACCCTGAATCTTGGTCTGACGTGGTCTTACCTCGGGCAGCCGGCGAATATCTTCCATCAGGAAACGATGAAACAACAGACCGGAGCTGATCCTTTCTGGCTCACGAGCCTTCCGATCACGGCGACGACCAGCCCGTCAGTCAATTCGGTTTACACCCTGTTCGGACCGAGCGCGGGATTTGCCTGGTCGCCGGAGTTTGGAGGCAGCGGCAAGACCGTGCTGCGTGGCGGTTACCGGCGCACCTACGATCCCGCTTACTACAATACCTTCCTGTTAAATGCGATTTCGGCGCCGGTCGTTCTGGCGCAAACGCTAACCTCCCCGTCGACAGGGCTTCCAGCTTCGCCATTTGGCCCGGCGGTTCGATCCGAGTATGCGAGCAGCCTGAAGACCGGCGTATTCGATCCGCGAAACTTTAATCGAACCGTAACTCCGAGCACGTTCCGTCCAGATTCTTATGATCAGTGGTCGTTCGGGATCCAGCGGGAGATTGTGAAGAATGCGGTGATCGAAGCTCGCTACGTGGGCAACCGCGGCCGCAACGAGTTCCAGTCCATTAATGTGAATCCCTTCATTGGCGGCCTCGCTGCGTCGTTCCCGAATCTCGTGCCAGCTTCGGATAAGCCGTGCTCAACTGCCGCGACTCCGAGCACCATTCCCAATGCCACCGGTCGCGTCAGTTGCGACGGAGGCGTCACGGATGAAACGGCCAACACCGGCTACTCAAATTACAACGGCCTTCAGACAGAATTCCGCGCAACCAATCTGTTCCACCAGTTGACGCTGCGGACCAACTATACCTGGAGCAAAACTCTGGATAACGTGAGCGAGATTTTCAGCACATTCGGCGCCGCAAACTCCATCGCCTATTCTCAAAACCCGTTGAACTATAGCTCGCAAGAGTACGGAATTTCCGGGCTGGATTACCCGAACACCTGGACGATGTCGATGGTGGAAGAGATTCCGGTAATGCGCTCGCAACGCGGAGTGCTCGGGCATATCGTCGGCGGCTGGGCGGTTTCTGGAACCTACATCCTCCAATCGGGCCAACCCTATACTCCGTCGCAAGAGTTCATCAACACCCTTTCCGGGGGTGTGGCCAACGATGTGAATTTTGACTTGGCCGAGATCGGGACGCTTGAGACTTCACGTCCGTTCCTGGGCAGTTTGAGCGCTCCGGTTACGCAGGTTGGAATCTATGCCGCTGACGCGTGCTCGGCAGGCGCGGGTGCGAGCACGGGTTGGAATTCCGCCGCCGTTTGCGGTGCTGCGCCGGGCACTTTGCTCAGCCTGAACGCCATGAACGCCGCCGTCGCAGTTGGTGGAACCGCTCCAGCCACGGCGGTCACGACAAATCAGGTCCGTTTCATTGCGAACGGCGCCGAAGCGGACAAGATCTACGGTACGCCGTTCGGCAATACGGGTCGCAACATTCTGCGCGATTACCATACCGACATAGGCAATTTCACGCTCATCAAGAATTTCAAATTCTGGGAGCGGGCGAACTTGCAATGGCACATGACCATGCTGAATGCGTTCAACCATCCAAATTATGGGAACACAATTCCTGGAATTAGTCCCTTCATAGAAGATGCGGGCACTCCTGGGGCTTTCACAACCTTCGGGGAGACCAGTGTCGTGTCGAGCGGTTCGGCCGCATGCCCGGCCGGAGTCCGCTGCATTTTCTTTGGTCTGAAAGTCAGCTACTAAGGCACCGCCAAACCTTAAGTGCGGGAATTACAAGCTAAGGAGCGCCTCATTCGAGGCGCTCCTTATCTGTCTTGTCTGTTTTGTTGCGGGTACAGAAGTATTCGGATGATGCCTCAGCCTGTTACGAACACCACGCATTCATATGTAAAACCATAGAAAACCGGGGCCAAATCTTCCAATTTAAGAGATCGCTTCTCTCCGTTTCTCACAATGCATTGAAAACAAAAGACTGTTTATCGAGAATGTTTTGGACCGAGATTTGCTCATGCAGTCTGTTCTACGTGTCAGCTACCTGTCTTTGCTCAAGGCAGAGCTTCGAGGGTGGGCTCC
>JASICF010000639.1 GCA_030044775.1 Candidatus Sulfotelmatobacter sp.
TTCACGATATATGCCAGTCGCAAAAGATTCCTGTCTGGTGTGGCGGCATGTTGGAGTCGGGCATTGGGCGCGCTCACAACATCGCTCTTTCTACATTGCAGAATTTCAGCTTGCCCGGCGATGTCTCCGCTTCGAAACGCTACTGGAAGGAAGACATCATCGACCCGGAAGTCACAGTTTCGCCGCAGGGAACGATCGCCATCAGCCCCGAGCCAGGTACGGGGTATAAAGTGAAAGAAGATTTCATCGAGAGTCTAACGGTTCGCAAAGAAACCGTTCGTACTGCCCGTTAGCCGTCAAGCACAAAATCGGCCGGCCCTTCTCATCCGAAATTAATTCAAGGTCAACCAAAGGGCCGCTTAGTTGGTGGCTCTCTTCGCATCCTCAGCTTCCGTGCCGCCGCGCGCGAACTTGGCGGCTTCTGTTTCCAGCAGTTTCACCCCTTGGGCAAAAGTTGTGTCGTTGGGCACCCGTCGAAAGTTGCTGAACACTTCGTCGGATCTAATAGCGATACTCTTGAAGAGCAAAATCTTCCCCGTGAAGGTTAACGACATGCGTGAGAGTTCCCAGCAGTCGTCGCCTACGTCGGTCTGGTTGACAAGAAAATGCCCTCCCCTGTCAAGATGACCAAGAATTCCCCAGCCGAAGCTCACCGGCTGTAGCAAAGTGCCGTCGATTTCTGCGATCCGATGCAACTGGGGGTCGATCAGGATGACTCCGCTCATTCCCACCAACACTTGCTCTACGTGCGACGGAGGACGGTACGCCGGGTTCGGACGGAACTTCAAACGGACGAGGCTCACCCCTTCGCGGCCCATCGTGCCAAGCCCGGGCACCGTCCCGTCATATTCATACAAAAACGCATCGGGCATCGCTCTCATGATGCGGAGCGTGCGGTCGGCGTCTTCTTTCTGCTCGCGCTGTTTGCGTCTCAGTTGCTCAGGATTGCTCACCAGGCCCGCCAGCCGCCCCTCTTCATCCTGCATTTGTTGTGGAGTCAGCGGCCTGTCGTTGTAAGCGACCGTCATTCCTGCCATGCCATCGCGGGTTTCGACGTAAATTCTGGTCTGTGAACCTTGCGGGGTGTTTTTTCGGTCGCGGAACATGTGCTTCAACCCGCTGGCATCATCGTTTCCGGCAGCCATTTCATTCGCCACCGTAGCGCGCACCAGCGCGATAGCGGTCTGCGGTTCCTCGGCCAACGAAGCAACGTATCCGATGGCAGGCAGCCAGGCCAACAGCAATGAGAGTACAAAAATTCTAGGAACCATCTTCGTCGTGTGACGCTTCCGCTATTCCTCCCAGTCTAACAACTAAGCCTGTCAATTAAGCCGGATGCAATCTCAGAGGGAACCTCGGCAATCGCGAACTCGAAACGCCAGCAACCCTTGCCGCACAGTCCCTGCCTTGCGTATAGTCGTTGCAGTGGACGGCTTTCCAGTTGTACCCCGGGTTCCTCGCAGGAGGGCTGCTCATTTGATTCTCGCACGATCAGGAGTATTTCCATGAGCGCATCTGGCGGTGGTTTAGCCCAAATTGGCAAGTCTGTCGTGATTAAAGGCGAGCTTTCGGGCAGCGAAGATCTTTATCTCGATGGTCTGGTGGAAGGTTCGATTGCTTTAAAAGGCAACAGCCTGACGGTAGGACCAAACGGCCAGGTGAAAGCCAGTATCGACGCGAAAGGGGTTGTCGTTCAGGGTAAACTTGAGGGCAACATACAGGCCAGCGATCGCGTCGAACTACGCAAGTCCGCCAACGTAACCGGAGACATAGCCACGCAGCGAATCTCCATCGAAGAGGGCGCGTTTTTAAAGGGGAAGGTTGATATCCACCGCACTGACAGCAAGTGAGCATGTGAGGGCTTCGCGGCAGCATCTCGGGTTTACCAGACGAACCTTGCAGGTCCCACGAACTGAGATCATCGAAGGCACTCCAGGTTCGATGTCGATCGTTCAGAGCATGGTCGAATGTCGTAAGCCTCTCAGAACCTCATGAAACTCTTTCGTGGTTCCTCAGCACCGGAGACTGCTCCGGCACAAACCTCGTCGAAAGTGACCCGCCGCTCCAGCGGTCTAGGAGAGCTCTGGCGTCAATGGGAGACTTGCGAGAACCTTTGCATTCTTGATTTGGGGGCAACTTCGCCCACCAACATCCGGCACTTCACCGAGCGCGGCCACAAAATTTACAGCGAAGACTTGCTCACCGCCTCAACGGATTCTTCGCTCCTCTCCAAAGATGAAAACGGAACCACCATTCTCGACAGCCGCAAGTTTCTTGCCGAGAACTTGGTATATCCCGCCGCCCGTTTTGATGCCATTCTGTGCTGGAATCTGGCGGACTATCTCGATGAGGGCCTGGTCAAGCCAGTCGTGGGAAGGCTATGGTCGGTGCTGAAACCGGGCGGAATGTTGCTCGCGTTCTTTCATACTCGCGATGCCGGTCCAGATGCGCCGTGCCATCGCTTCCATATCGTCGGGCCCGACATCCTGGAAATGCAGAAGATTGAACTCCGGCGGGAAACGCGCCGCGGCCCGACCGGCGCCGTACACACCGCTATTTCGGAAGGGTTTCAATTGCAGCGCGTTTTCAACAACCGCCACATCGAAACCTTATTCCGCGACTTTGCTTCCATCAAATTCTTTCTCGCGCGCGATAGCATCCGTGAAGTTCTCGTAGTGCGTTAGTGCTGATCG
>JASICF010000640.1 GCA_030044775.1 Candidatus Sulfotelmatobacter sp.
AGAATTTTCTGAAACTCGGCAGCGGCCTCCACGCCCTGACCTTCCGCGAGATACGCCTCGCCGCGAATATAGGTTGGATACAAACAGGAGAGATTGGCAACAGAATTAATCTCCCCATACTCGACCGGCGGCACAGAGGATTGCAAAGTCCGGATCGCGCCCGGCGCGTCCTTACGGTTGAGCGCCAGTTGCGCCCGAGTCGCGGGCAGCCAAAGCTGTTGCGTCTGTGTTTCCAGCGGGAAGCGCTTATTGAGATCTGCTGCCAGCGACTCCGCATTCCGGGTATCGTCCGCCATGGCAAAAGCAAGCGCAGCCTCAAGTTCGACCGCCTCGCTGCCGGGAACCATTTTGTAGCCCCTCATCGCGGTTTGTTTTGCCCGCTCCAAATTGCCGAAGGCGGCTTCGCGCAATGCCGCATTCTCCAACCAGATCGCCCCGTTTTCTTGGCTGTCGGCCTGGATTGCCGAATCCAACGCGCGCTGGGTCAACTCTCGCGCCTTGGCCAGATGTCCGCCATACGCTTCAGTGTCGGCGCTGAGCGAATAGGCGAAGTTTTCTTCTGGCTTACCCTCAAACCACTGTAGCTGCTGAGCCATGCCCGCAGAATCTTCGCGGATGAAAGCCAGAGCGTAGAGCGTGTCTCGCAGCAAGTAACTGTCTAGCTTTTGCGCCTGCGCCTGCGCGATCGTTTGCTGTGCCTCGTCGAAACGTTGCATGGCGAGCAGGGTGTTCGCGAGATTGGCATACACGGATCCATCCGGAAGAAGACGCAGGCTTTCGCGAGTAGGTTCTTCCGATTCCTCATATTTTCCCTGTTCACAGTACATGCCGGCTAAATCGTTGTATGCCGGATAGTCACGGGGATAACTCTCGATCCACTCCCGATATGTCTGAATCGCTTTATCCAGCTCTCCCGTGACATCAGCGTAATAGTTGGCCGTGATCTCCAGCTTTTCACGTTCGCTGGCATGCTCGCGATTCTGAAACGACTTGGCGAAATATTCGCGGGCCCGCCCGGTTTCGGCGAGGGTGTAGTAATTGGCGGCGATGGCGTCGTATCCCATGGCAAAGTTGGGGTCGAGTTCGACGGCATGCAGAAGATAGGACATTCCGGCACTGGGTCCTTTTCCCTCGCGATTTTTTCGCCCAGGCTGTACGCCTGCAGGGCCTCGAGCGAAGGCGTGGTGGCCTCGTAAAGCGGAACATCGAACCGGTGCACCGTAGCCAGCGACTCGCCCAGCTTGCTGCGGAGTCTTGACGTTGACTCGCCCAGTGCCTTCAGTATTTTTTCCTTGGCGGGGGCCGTCGCCTGTTCCTGAGCCAGAGTGTCTCCATTCTGGCAATTCACCGCCTTGAGCCCAAGTACATATTCCGACCCCAGCGCCGCAATGGCTCCCGCGATGTAGGCTTTGCTGCCCGTGCGCTGACATACCTCGCCCGCAATGGCCGGTGTAAGAGACGTGTCTGCCGGGCGAGCCATCAACTTGAGCGTGGCTCGGATTTTGCTCTCCGGCAGAAGATTCAGAAACGGCGATTGGCTGAGCGAAACGTGCAGCGCGGTTTTCAGCGTGTCGTCGAAGACCGGATCGCCGGTGGAGTTGCTGAACTCGGCGATCACCAGGGTGTCTTTCTCCGTTAACCGGCGCGAAGCGTTGAGCTTCGCAACATATGTGGCTACCAGGCCCAGCACGACCACAATCACTGCGGCAATTGCGATCCACAACCGCCGCTGAATCTTCTTTCCAGCTTTTTCTTTAGGAGCGGAACCCTGAGATGCGGGCAGAGAAGCTTCTTCCAGCGCCCTCACCGGCGCCACAAAGCGGTATCCGCGCCGAAGAAGGGTCTCCACATAATGAGGAGTCTGCGCCTCGTCACCCAACACCGTGCGAATCTGTCGAATGCAGTAGTTCAGACCCTGTTCAAAATCGACAAAGGTCTCATTGCCCCAGAGTTCCTGGCGCAACTCTTCCCGCGTGACAATTTGTCCTGCCCGCCAAACCAACACCGACAGAACCTTGAAGGGCTGAGGTTGAATCCGTACAACTGCGCCCGCCCTGCGCAGCTGTTGCGCTTGAGAGTCCAATTCGAAGGGACCAAACCGCAGAATCTTGCCGGAAAGCGTGGGCGAACCCATGAAAACCAACCTCAGGGCCCTTTGGCGTGCGCGGATTATACCACCGCCGACCTGAAGCCGATCCTCATCTCAAGATGCAAGTAAAAGCGAATCAGCGAGTTGCATCCTCAGACGAACCTCATCGACAACTCATTTGCCTTTCCTAACTCGGCAACCTAGGATCGCGCCGTTTTCCTGGTAGCGAGACTCGATACCGTCGCTTGCGGAGAGTTCTCGATGCGATGCGGGAATTGCGGAGTGGAAATGATCGCCGGCGCCGCCTTCTGTCCCAGTTGCGGCAGGCCCGCCAACACCGCCGCGCGTTCGGCGGGTGATAAGGCAGTCGCGTCGCCCGGACTGCAACTCAAGGTCGCGGGAGCGCTCTGCTATCTCGCGGGCTTGATCACCGGCATCCTCTTCCTGATCCTTACGGCAATGTTTTCAAAATTCCGGTGAGCGGAGATCGAAGCAACGAGATTTTGAAGGGAGAATCCATGAAGAGAATCAGAGTAGCGAAAAATATTTGCATCACATTGGCGATTTGTGCAATGACCGCAATCGCTTCGTTTGCGCAGACCTTCACCTCGCTCGCGAGTTTCGGCGGGAACAACGGGGCAAAGCCGTACGCTGCTCTGATTCAGTACAACGGTAATCTCTATGGCACCACGAACTCTGGCGGAGCCAACGGCCAGGGCGAGGTGTTCGAAATCACGCCGTCGGGTACGCTCTCAGTGATTTATAGCTTTTGCGCCCAACCGGGTTGCACCGATGGCGCGGGCCCTGATGACTCGCTGCTGGTGGGTTCCGATGGAAACTTTTACGGCACCACCGTGAATGGCGGGGGCAACGCCGGCTGCGGAGTCAATACCGGTTGCGGGACGGTTTTTCAGCTCACTCCGGCGGGTGTGCTTACCACGCTCTACGCGTTTTGCGCCCAGGCCAGTTGCGCCGATGGCTGGGGTCCCTACAGCGCACTGGTGCAGGGAACAGACGGCAACTTCTATGGAACAACCGCGAACGGCGGCACCGGCCCTTGCGGTGGTGGTTGCGGCACAGTGTTCAGGCTTACACCCACCGGCGTTCTATCGACTCTACACAACTTTGTCGCGACCGATGGCGAATTTCCCTACGGCGGATTGGTGCAAGCCAGCAATGGCATTTTCTACGGTACAACCAACTCTGGAGGTGGAGGAGTCGGCACCATTTACAGCATCACATCGACGGGTACGCAGGCCACGCTCGTGAACTTCAATACCAGTGACGGTGCATATCCGTCCACCGCGATGATCCAAGGCACAGACGGGAACCTCTACGGGGTTACCACTGGTGGCGGCGCGGGAAGCTTGGGTACGGTCTTCAAGATGACTCCCGGCGGCGTCTTGACCTCGCTCTATAGCTTCATTAGTTCTTCAGCTAGCCCCACGGGTGTTTTGGTCGAGGGCACCGATGGGAACTTTTATGGAACCACAGTCCTCGGTGGCGCCAACGGCGACGGATCCGTCTTCGAAATCACACCGAGCGGTACGCTCACCACGCTCTACAGCTTCTGCTCGGTGTCGCGTTGCGGCGATGGTCTGTCACCGGATGCAGGGCTGGTCTTAGCCACCAACGGGACGTTCTACGGAACGACGAGTTCGGGTGGTAACTATCAGGATGGAACCGTCTTCAGTTTGTCGACCGGCCTAGGAGCTTTCGTGGAGATCACGCCGACCTCGGGTCAAGCTGGAACACAGGTCACGATTCAGGAAATGAATCTGAGCGGTGCTACGGCCGTAAGTTTCAACGGAACCGCTGCCACTTTCACGGTTGTCTCGAGCTCTGAGATCACTACCACGGCTCCCGCCAATCTAATCAGCGGACCGGTTACTGTGACTACGCCAACGGGAACTCTTACGAGCGATGTGCCGTTTCTCGTGCCGCCGTCGATTACAAGCATTTCACCAACCAGCGGACCGCCGGGCATGGTAGTCACGATCAGCGGCAGTGCGCTGACTGGGGCAACCAGCGTTACCTTCGGCGGTGTCGCCGCAACCAGCTTCGACGTAATTAACTACTCCGAGATAGCTTCGAAGGTGCCGGCAGAGGCGGCGAGCGGCCCCATTAGCGTGATCACGCCCGGCGGAACCGCGGTCAGTTCGACGAACTTCACCTTGACCGGCAACACTTACAGCGTGGTGGCAGGCTTCACTAGCAGTTTCGGGTCGGATGCGCCGCTGGTGCAAGGTCCGGATGGCAACTTGTATGGGACCACCCTCCTCGGTGGGACAGCCTTTCAAGGCAGCGTATTCAAATTGACCCCGACCGGCACTCTTACCACACTTGCTAGCCTCACCGGCCCGAACGCGTCTGCTCCTAACGCTGCGCTTGTGCTGGACAGCGATGGGGATTTTTACGGCACAGACTCTGGCGAATCGCTGGGAGGACCTGGCACTGCCTTCGAGATCACTCCTCAGGGGGCGATGACCACTCTCTACACGTTCTGCCAGCTTCAAGGATGCGACGATGGCGCCGGTCCGTGGGATTTAGTGCTGGGCAGCAATGGCAACTTTTACGGAGTGACGACGCTAGGCGGCTACACCAGCAGCGGTACGATTTTTGAGCTTACGCCCGCCGGCGTGCTGACCACCCTTTACGTCTTTTGCCTCCAGTCGGGCTGCCCCGACGGCGCTTACCCGAGCGCGTTGGTGTTGGGCAGAGACGGAAATTTTTACGGTACGACCAAAAGTGACGGCACCGGCAATTGCGGGGGCCTCATTTACTGCGGGACCGTTTTCAAAATTACCCCGGAAGGCAACTTCACGACCCTTCACAGCTTTTGCTCGCAAAGCAACTGCGCCGACGGCGACTATCCCACGAGGTGGCCGCTTGTCCAAGCCAGCAACGGAAATCTCTACGGAACCACTGAGTCAGGCGGGGCGAACGACGATGGCACCGTCTTCGAAATCACACCGGCGGGCGATTTTACGACTGTGCTCAGCGGAACGAGCTCGCTAGCAACAAATCCAATGAGCCTGATCCTGGGCAATGACGGCAACTTGTATGGAATCGCAAGTGCAGGGAATGGCTCGATTTTCAAGATCGTCATTTCTGGCACGAGATATTCAGTGACGAACCTGCATAACTTTTGCCAGCAAACAGCCTGCCTCGACGGCCAATATCCCCTCGCCCCGTTGATGCAAGCTACGAACGGAACCTTTTACGGCACCACTGAGGTCGGCGGATCTGAGGGTGACGGAGTAGTCTTCAGCCTGACGACTGGCCTATCGTCGCT